>JBLHJX010000146.1:0-13248 GCA_047619225.1 Candidatus Latescibacterota bacterium | reverse complement strand
AATGCACGTTCTGCCGGTATGGGTGATGCTTATTCGTCTGTGGGCAATGATTTGTCATCTGTATTCTACAATGCTGCTGGTATTACTCAAATTGAACGTTATGCCGTTTCTGCTTCTTACTTGAAGTGGATTGTCGGGTCTGAAATGGGTTCTTTTGCCTTGGGTGCCAAGACCAATTTGGCCACCATCGCTGTGAACTTCGCATATTTCACAACCGAACAATTTGAAGAAACCACTTCTGCTCAACCCGGTGGCACAGGCCGCATGGTCACAGCAGGAGATATTGCAACAGGTGTCACCATTGCAAAGCAAGTCACCGACAAGTTGTCTGTGGGTGGTAACTTGCGCTATGTAAAAGAAGATCTCGATCTTCAAAGCTATTCATCCATTGACATAGACTTTGGTACTTTGTTTTATACCGGTTACAAGTCGACCCGTTTGGGTATGGCCCTTCGCAACTTAGGTGGGGACAAAGACGTGATTGGTCAAAAAGCACGTTTCCCAATGGTCTTCAACTTGTCTGGTGCTGCCGAAATTTATGGCAACTTGGGTGATCCTATGTCTGTGACCTTGGCTGTTGAACAGATGTTCTTCACCGACTCTATCAACCGTTACCACTTTGGTGGCGAAGCTTGGATCCAGAACATGTTGGCTTTGCGTGCAGGTTACAAGACGGGTTATGATTCTGAGTCTTGGAGCTTGGGTGCTGGCTTGAAGCAGAAGATGGGTCAACAAGGTGTGAGCGTAGACTTCTCATATTCGAAGGCTGAAGCCCTCGATGAGTATCCTATTCGTCTCTCCCTGGGTTTGACTTTCTAAATTCCCTATAATCCCCTTTGAAAAAGGGGATGGGGTATCGCTTTTGTAGTTCGGTTATTTGACGAAATGCAAGGGTGAGGATATAAAAAAGCGGCGTTGGATTTTTCCCAATGCCGCTTTTTTATATATAAAAGAAAATGGCTCTGCGTTTTCTAAGACGCAGAGCCATTCATATTTAAAATATAGGTATTGTCTAAACAACCATTTCCTCTTGCCCATATTCTTTCAGTTTGCGCTGAAGAGTACGCAAACTGATGCCCAATAGGCGTGCCGCACGTGTGCGATTGCCATGGGTATTTTGGAGCGTTATATCAATCAACATTTTCTCAATGCTTTCCAATGGTATGCCCACCAAGGGTGTGAGATCAAAGTTTGAAGAGGGTTCTGGTTCTGGTACTATGTTTTGAAACTGAGGAGGCAAATGCGTGGCTTCTATGGTATCACTCTGGGCGTTTACGGCCAATCGCTCGGTGATGTTTTTAAGCTCACGTACATTTCCTGGCCAATTATAAGCTGTGAGTTTTTCAAGGGCTTCGTCTGTGATGTTTTTGTGCGACATGCCATTTTCTTGTGCAAAGCGATCTAAGAATACGGTCACAAGCAGTGGCACATCTTTTGGTCGTTCTCTTAGAGGTGGCATTTCAATGTGTAAAACATTTAAGCGATAATAGAGATCTTCTCTAAACCGACCCTCTTGTATTGCTAGCTCAAGATTGGAGTTGGTTGCAGCAACCAAGCGCACATCTACATCAACCGTTGACGTGCTGCCCAAGCGTGTGATTTGTTTTTCTTCGAGTACGCGTAATAACTTGGCTTGGGCTTCGGGAGCCAGATCGCCAATTTCATCAAGAAATAATGTGCCGCCCGTTGCTGCTTCAAACACACCTTCTTGTCGTGCCATAGCACTTGTAAAAGCGCCTTTTTCGTGACCAAAGAGGTGGCTCTCAACAAGTTCTCGTGGAATAGCAGAACAGTTAATCGCAATAAAGGGTCCTTGTGCTCTGGGGCTTAGCGCATGAATCGATCTGGCGACCAAATCTTTGCCTGTTCCGCTTTCGCCCGTGATGAGCACCGTGGTCTTGAAGGGCGCACTGTGCCGAATTTGATCAAAAACGTATTGCATCGCATCGGAAGAGCCTTGGAGAAACCCAACTGTCGGTTCCGCATCTTGGACGGGTTCAATGGCGGCACTCAAATGCATTTGCCGGCGTTCATAGGCACGGTGTAGTGCAATTTTGAGCACTTTGGTATCGATGGGATCTGGAATGTAGTCTAAAGCACCCAGCTGGAGCGCTTCAATCATTGCATCTACCGTATTTTGATGTGAAATGATCACTACGGGTGATGGGGGTGTTTGGGCCAACGCCATTCTCATAATATCAAAACCATCACCATCGGCCAAAAACTTATTGGTAATCACCACATCAATATCTTCGGTCTCTAGATATGAGATCCCTTGTGCTGCTTCAGAGGCTATGAAGAGGTTATTACGGTCTTTTTTTACTTGGTTCTCAATGGCCTGTAGGTTGTTTCTGTTTGAATCGATAGCAAGAATATTCATAGGCACCCCGGCTGGAGGGTCATGTCGTAAACGAATAGATAGGGGTTGAACATGAAGCTAAGGCAGCATTTAGGTGTTTTGTAGACCACTGACAGCACACGCTAAAGGGCGGTTTACCGTCTGTTTGGCTGAACCTATAACGATTTGGACTGCCCATTTCTCATTGTAAGCAATTACTTAACTTAGACGATGATCTGACGGGTTTGTTCCGACAATGTTCAAATTTGGGTTTGATTATGTGCTGCATTTCGGCTTGCTTTGAAGAATGAGGGTTTGTTGTGACAAGGTTTGCATAAACGGTCTTTGATGATATATTGAGGCATCAATCGTGTTGTTGTTCACAACTAAATAAAGGATGGTTATGGCAAAACGTGAGCCTGTTTGGGTGATTGGTTGGCGTGAATGGGTGGGGCTGCCAGATTTGGGTGTACCGGCCATTAAAGCAAAGATTGATACGGGGGCGCGTTCGTCGGCTTTACATGCTTTTCATTTGGAGCGGTTTCGGCGTGGTGGAAAACGCATGGTTCGATTTGAGGTTCATCCGTTGCAGGACGGTCCTCTGGGGGCTGTTTTTGCCGAAGCAGAGTTGATTGATGAACGACGCATTCGGAGCTCTAATGGGCATGAGGAGTTGCGCCCTGTCATTGGTATGACTATTAGTTTGCTGAGTAAGGTGTGGGAGATTGAACTTACGCTTACAAACAGGGATGAAATGGGTTTTCGGTTGTTGTTGGGCCGACAAGCCTTGCGGAATCATTTTTTGGTAGATCCTATGCGCTCGTTTAGGGCGGGGCGACCCTAACACGGCTGAAGCAATTGTGACTTTATCTTATTTTGTCGGTCAAAATAAAGAGACAACTGAATCTCTGTTGGTATTGAGTCGGTAAATCTGTGCAAAGAAGCGTACCCTTTGAATCGGTTTTAGGTTGATTCGGGTAAATTATTTCAGGTGGGGCGGCTTGTTTGAAATTGTCGCGTCAAAACTCAGAAGGAGAAAACATGCAAATCGCAATTCTTTCACGTAAGGCATCATTGTATTCTACGCGACGTTTAAAAGAAGCAGGGGTTGAGCGTGGTCATGAAGTACGGGTGATTGATTATTCCAGGTGTTATATGAATATTACTTCTCATCGCCCCTCCGTGATTTTTGAGGGCGAAGCATTGCCCAAATATGGGGCTGTCATTCCACGCATTGGGGCCTCTTATACATATTATGGTACAGCAGTGGTGAGGCAATTTGAGATGATGGGTATTTTTTCAGTCAATGAGTCACAAGCCATTTCAAGATCACGAGATAAATTGCGGTCGCTTCAATTACTTGCGCGCGATGGTATTGGTTTGCCCGTGACGGGTTTTGCGCGCTCGACCAAAGATATTGATGGGTTGATTAAGATGGTAGGAGGTGCGCCTTTGGTGATTAAACTTGTGGAAGGCACACAAGGCATTGGTGTGGTGTTGGCCGAAACCAAAAAGGCCGCAGAGTCGGTTATTGAAGCTTTTCGCGGTTTGGATGCCAATATTTTAGTACAAGAGTTTATTAAAGAAGCGGGTGGGGCTGATATTCGGTGTTTTGTTGTAGGTAACCGAGTGGTGGCTTCGATGATTCGCAGGGCTGCACCGGGTGAATTTCGGTCTAACTTGCACAGAGGAGGAACGGCTGAACTCATCAAAATTACGCCAGAAGAACGATCTACGGCTGTGCGTGCTGCAAAGTCGATGGGGTTAAATGTGGCTGGTGTCGATATTTTGCGATCTAATCATGGACCTGTTGTGATGGAAGTAAACTCCTCACCGGGTTTGGAGGGTATTGAAAAAGCAACGGGTATTAATGTGGCTGGTAAGATTATTGAATTGATTGAGAAGGAGACACAAGCTGGAAAGACTAAGACAAAAACAAGAGGAAAAGGATAAGGCAAAGTGACAGAAACTTGAAATCTATACTATGGTGTTATTACACGTGGTTTTTTGAGTAATTTTTCATAGATAGAGTCTACGGCTGTTTGCAGGAAATTGAGCGTATTTTGTTGACGGGCCAATTCTTGTTTAAGCGCAGATTCGACACTGGTTTTGGCTTGTTGGAGGCGTATCTCGGTTTCTTTAATCTGAGTCTGCAGGTGTTCTATTTCGGTTGTTTTGGCAGCCAATTGCGCTTTGGTTTGCGCGAGTGTCTGCTGCGTCTGATCGAAAACTTGGCGTGTTTGGCGAAGGTCTTCTTGGGTTTGCTGGTGGTTTTGTTGGGCTTGTTGTACGTTGATTAAGGTGGTTTGTAAATCGCGTTGGGCGATAGACAAGTTTTGTTTTTCGCCTTCCAGTTGTGTACGGGTTGCAGCGTGGGTTGCGCGTTCGGTATTGAGACTGTCAAGATAAGCTTTGTGTGCTGCGGCTTCTTGGGTATGTTGGGTTTGAGTGTTTTGGAGTATTTGCTGGGTTTCTAAAAGGGTTTTGCGCGTACGGTTATGATCGTCGCGTTCGGTGTCTAATTTGGCGCGTATTTCCAGTTCGGATTGGGTGTATTCGAGTTTTTCGTTTGTTTGGGAAAAAATGCGATCGCTTTGTTCTTCGAGCCGTTTTCTAAATGTATTGAGTTCTTGATTGAGGCGGTTTTGTGTTTGTTCAAGGGCTTTTTCTTGTTGGATAAGGGATGTTTGCAGGACGATGTAAATGAGTGCCGCTGAAACGAGGCTGACAACCCCCCCCAACCCGAGCAGGTGTTTGTGTTCAAGAGATGGCACCCAATAGAGCAGCGCAAGAATAGCACCCCAAACCAAGAGTAAGGAGACAACGATGGTGATTGAAACAATAGGCATGTTTTTTCCTTCTTAAAGGAGATGAAGCATCTTTTGATACCTCTTGTGACTGTTTGTCATGAGAAAAGTAGGCTATTGCACTTCTATAATCAATTTTTATTTAATAAGATAGATTAAACAGGAGTCTTGTGTATGCAAGAACCATTTGAAATATGTAATGTGCGTGTAGAGCCAGGTGATCGGCAGAATATAGACATTCCGCTGGCGCGGTTGTATACGCATACGCAAATGACACTGCCGGTAGAAGTTTTGCACGGTACAGAATCTGGGCCGCGATTATTTTTGAGTGCAACACTCCATGGTGATGAAATTAATGGCATTGAAATTATCCGCCGTGTCATGGCGCAGATTGGCGCGTATGGGTTAAAGGGTACTGTGGTGGCTGTGCCGATTATCAATGTGTTTGGATTTGTCTATCAGTCGCGGTATTTGCCAGATCGACGTGACTTGAATCGATCCTTTCCGGGATCTTCGCGCGGGTCTTTGGCATCTCGGTTGGCATATTTATTCTGTCATGAAGTGATGTATCGATGCACGTACGGCATTGATTTGCACACGGCGGCACCGCCCCGGACGAATTTGCCACAGGTCAGAGCAAATTTGAAAGACAAAGAAACACGGCGTATTGCAGAGGCATTTGCTGCACCCGTTATGATGGGCAGCCCAGGACCTGAAGGGTCTATGAGGCGTGTGGCCGTTAAAAGGGGTATTCCATTGTTGGTTTATGAAGGCGGGGAACCCCACCGGTTTAATGAGACAACAATTGAGATGGGCGTAAATGGGGTGCTGCGGGTGATGCGCGCATTGGAGATGGTGGATGAAGACATTGCACCTGCGGTAGCCTCTTCGATTGAGTCAACACGTACAACCTGGGTGCGTGCTCGACAAAGTGGTATTTTGCGGTTGGAAGTGGCCATGGGTGAACTTGTGGTCAAAGGACAGCAACTGGGTATTATTGCCGATCCATTTGGGAGCAGTGCGCTTCCCGTTATAGCACCGCAAGATGGCATGGTGATTGGACAAGTGATTTCTCCTTTGGTACACCGAGGAGATGCGGTTTTGCATCTGGCTATAAACATGATTATTATAAAGGAAGATGCCGATGACTCTGCACAAAGGGCCATTGCGTTGGGTTATAGACAGGCGTAGGATAAACACGGGGACATAAGAGAATGCCATGTTTGAACGATTAAGAAATAGATTCAAATTTCATGTTGAGCGATTGCTGCTCAGGGGCGCACATTTTCGGTTGTTGGTGATTGCGTCGCTTGTTGGGCTGGTTGCTGTGGTTGGTGGTTTGCTGGTGCAGGCAACGGATGTGCCGTTTGATGAACATGGGACAGCGATTTGGTGGGCATTTTTGCGTTTGACCGATCCTGGATATTTGGGAGACGATGAGGGTGTTGCTCGCCGGATAATTTCAACGGTGGTGACGGTGCTGGGGTATGTGCTTTTTATGGGGTCGCTGGTTGCTATTATGACGCAGTGGTTGAACCAAACCATTCGCAATTTAGAACGCGGACTCACACCGATAGCCCGGAGCAATCACATTTTGATCTTGGGCTGGACAAATCGCACACCCGCTATTGTTGAAGAGTTGATGCGTTCGGAAGGGCGGGTGCGTCGATTTCTTCGCAGAAGAGGCGCTCGGGGATTGCACATTGTGATATTATCCGAAGATGTGAGTTTAGAACGTACGCTGGAATTGCGTTCGGCGCTCGGTGAGTTGTGGAACCCGAAGAAGATCACATTTCGGTCGGGAACGCCGCTGCGGGTGGAGCATCTGGAACGTGTGGATTTTCAAAATGCAGGTGCGATTATTTTGCCCGGTGGCGATTTTGTGTATGGCACCGCCGATGAATCGGATACGCGTATTGTGAAAACGCTGTTGTCGGTAGCGACTCATGATGCTGGCAATAATGCCAGACCCCTTCCGCAATTGGTGACAGAAATTTTTGATCCTCATAAGGTTCCCATGGTGAAAAAAGCCTATCGTGGTGTGATGGAGATTCTTGCCAGTGATGTGTTTGTTGCCCGATGTATGGCGCAAAATGTACGTCATCCCGGATTGTCACGGATATTTCGAGAGATTCTATCACACGGTGATGGTAGTGAGATCTACGTGCGTACTCCTGAGCAGTTTACTGGTTTTCGTTTTGGAGATTTAGGCAGTGCATATCCAAGGGCAGTCTTGTTGGGAGTGGTGCGCCTTGAGGGTGATACATTTTGTCCCATGCTCAATCCTTCCGAGGATTTGATCTTAGAATCGGGTGATCGCTTGGTCTTTTTGGCACGAGATTATGAGGATTGTGAACCGCCCCGGAATTTTCAGACGAAACATTCTTCGTATCAACCTCAGACTGTATCTAACGCTTTGGTGAAGCGCAAGCGAAAAGTTTTGTTGCTGGGATGGAATCACAAGGCTGCGGATCTGTTGGCAGAATTTGATCGCTATTTGCATGAAGTATTTGAGATTCATGTGTTATCTTTGACGCCCATTGCAGAACGAGAAAGTGATGTGATAAAAAAGGGAGTAAAGCAGATAGGTATTGCCATTACACATCATGAGGGTGATTACACATCATTGGCAGATTTGGAAGCTTTGAACCCGCACAATTATGACAACGTGATTATTTTGGGCAGTGATAGATTAGAGACACCGGAAGAATCAGACGCGCGTACCATTGTGGGTCATCTGGTGTTGACACATGTGCTTGGTACGCGTCATCAGATCCCCAATTTATTGGTTGAATTGATGGATGCCGATAATTTGCCCTTGTTTGATAGCCACAGCGCTGAGGTGATGGTTACGCCAACTATGGCAAGTCATGTTTTGGCACAGGTGGCGCTCAGGCGAGAACTTAATATTGTTTATGAGGAATTGTTTGGGCCTGGTGGTGCGGAGATCTTTTTTCGCCCACCCTCTGATTATGGTGTTGAAGGGCAAAAAGTAGATTTTGGAAATTTGAAAGCGATGGCGGCTTGTCGGGGTGAAATTGCGCTGGGGGTGCGATTAAAACATGGGTGGGTGGAACTGAATCCTTTACCAGACAAGCAGTGGGTGTTAGATGAAAGGGATGAATTGGTCGTGCTGGTTCGAGATGTCATTGCCCCTGCATCTTCAGAAGCCTAATCTCTATCACACCAAAGACGAGGTAAACGCATGAACGCTTGGGAGCAGATTCGCACGGTATTGGATCGTACGGTTGTGACAATGGGTAGTGTGAAAGTCACACCGATGGTGCTGATCACAACGATACTGATTGTGATGGCAACCGCTGTTTTTTCTAAGCTTCTGATTCGGTTTTTAAAACGCAATGTTTATACACAAGCGCACATCAGTGTGGGGGTTCAAGAGTCGATTTCTCGTGTCTTGCACTATACCATCATGACGTGCGGTGGGTTTGTTGCGCTCAATAATATAGGTTTGGATTTGACCGGGATTGCTGCTATTGGTGCTGTATTGGGTGTGGGGATTGGGTTTGGACTGCAAAATTTGGCCAACAATTTTATCAGTGGTTTGGTGATGCTGTTTGAGCGGCCCATTCAAGTGGGTGATTTTGTAGATGTGGCGGGTATTTTGGGCAAGGTGCGGTCGATCAATGCGCGCAGCACAACGGTTGATACGCAGGATAATGTGTCGATTATTGTTCCCAATTCGCACTTTATATCTCAGAATGTGACCAACTGGAGCTATCGAGATGTTCGGACTCGTATTCATGTGCCTATACATGTTGCTCTTGATTCTGACGCTGAACTGGTACGGTCGGTTTTGTTAGACGTTGGGCGTGCGCATTCGTCCGTATTGTCAGACCCTGAACCGCGTGTGCAATTTTTGGCTTTTGGGGAAAGTGCATTGCAATTTGTACTGCTGGTATGGATAAATGACCCGCCACAACAATTTTTTATTCGAAGTGATTTGAATTTTGCCATTGCAACAAAGTTTCGTGAAAAAGGTATTCAGATTCCATTTCCTCAGCGAGATTTGCATGTGCGTAGTGCTGTGCCAATAGATATAGATACAAAAGAACGCGGAGGTGTTTAGGCGAAACAAATAGGAGGGGTGGTTTTTTTATTCACTGTGTTGGTGAGTAAACCGTTGCAAATTGTTTCACAGCCTCTCTTGGGAGGCCTTAGGAAAGGTTAGGGTCATGGTAGATTCATTGAAGGCAATTTCGGGACAGGTTAAGGCGTTTGATTATGTTCGGAATATCAAACTGACTATTTCAGAGGCTTTGGGTGAGTCTATTGTTGGCGTTTTGTATGCTGTCATTACGTTGTTCTTTTTGTTGGTGGTTTACAGAATTTCTATGCGGCTCATCACTGGGGCGATGAAGCGACAAAATCGCACAGACCCGCAGATTCAACAGTTTCTGACGATGTGGCGATATTCGTTTATGCTTGCGGGTATTGTGTTTGTTGTGATCAGCCTGTCGGGGTCGCTGGCAGCCATGGGGTTGACGGTGGCTTTTGTGAGTATGATTTTGGGCTGGTCATTACAACGTCCGGTAACGGGTGTTGCAGCTTGGTTGATGGTAATGATTAAACGCCCATTTGTGATTGGGGATCGGATTATTATTCAGGGGGTGCGTGGTGATGTGCTGGAAATTTCGCCAACACACATTTTGTTGGGCGAAGTGGGCGGTACAGTAGGTGGCGAAGAGTCTTCTAATCGGGGGATTTTGATTCCCAATGCCGTGTTGTTTGATCAAATGGTGACGAACTATGCTGTGTCGGAAGAATCGAAATACATTTTGGATGAGGTGCCTGTCAGGGTGTCCTATGATTCGGATTATAAATTGGCGGAACAAACATTAATTGGCTGTGCAAACGCCGTTACCGGAGAGATTGTCAAATTGACGGGGAAAGAACCAAACGTGAGGTCAGAGTTTTTTGATTCGGGCATCATGATGCGGTTGCGGTATCAGAGCATTGCAGTGGACCGACAGCTTATTTCGAGCGAGATTGTAGGCAAGATTGTTGAGGCATTTTCAAAAAGTGATAAGTTAGGGTTTGCTTATCCGCATTCGGCAGTGGAATTCAAATCTGTAGACAGATCTTCGCTGCCTCCTACGGTTAAGCTTGTTGACGCAGAAGATTAACAGGCGGCAATACCAAAGTTCTGCTGTAAAGAAGTTTCATGAGCTTTTTTTTGGATCTCTATATGTCTGTTTTTATTAAAAAGCATCATATTCCTACCCTGATTGCAATCGTGATTGCTCTCAATGGTTTGGTCAATCTGGTTTCGGGTGTCGCGCCCTTATTTCAACTCTCGATACAGTCTTTTGAGTCGGTGACTGAATATTTGCAGTTGTCAACTGGGCAGCGGTTTAGCGGCATGTTGTCGGTTGTTTTTGGGCTTTTGCTGATGGGTTTGGGCAAAGGGCTTTATGAACGACAAAGGCGCGCCTGGATTGTGGCATTGATTGTATTGACGCTTGCGCTTGCCAACATTCTTTATCGGTGGACTACGCCACAAACGGGTTTTCCTTCGGCTCTGTTGCTCATAGGGTTGGTGGCATTTCGAAAGCATTTCAGTGTGCGGTCTGAAACACAGTTTGATCTTGGGCAGGCAATGGCGTTGTTTACAACCGTGCTTGCGCTTGGATATGGGATTGGTGGGGCGTATGTCTTGCGTTCAGAATTTAACGGCATTGCGACCTGGACAGATGCCGTGTATTTCACCTTTGTGACCTATAGCACGCTGGGATATGGCGATGTGTTGCCGGTTACTGAAAATGCCAAGTGGTTCGTCATTTCTATGATTTTGATTGGATTGACATCGTTTGTTACGGCCTTGACTGTGGTGATCGGTCCACTGGTTGAGCGCCGAATGAAAGGAGTGTTGAGTCTGATGAGCCGTTTTCAACAGGTTGAAGATCATGTTGTAATTTGTGGGTTTAGCAATGTGGCGGAAAGTGTGATTGATGAGTTGCAAGAGAAACGTGTGGCCTATATTGTGATTGAGAAGCGAGAAGATATTGTTCACTATTTGCAGACCAAAGGACATGATGTAATTAATGGTGATGCCACACGAACGGAGACACTTATTCAGGCCAATTTGGAGGATGCGCAAGCATTGATCGCTGCTTCTGACAGCGATTCGGAAAATACACTCGTCGCGGTGACCGCAAAAGAATATCGCGATAAGAGTCAGGCCGACTTTAGGATTGTGGTGCGTGTAGAAGATGAAGAGAATGTTGAGAAGGTGCGCCATATTGGTGTTGACGAAGTGATCTCTCCTTCGACAATGGCTGGGCGGTTAATGGCAAGTCGTGCAGTAAATGCACAGGAGTAGGACGATGGATTACATTGAGAGTTGGGTGACACGTTTCGGTGATTCGGGCCTGGTAGACAATGCGATTGCCTCTGTGCCTGCTTACCGCAAAGGCCGGGTAGAGCAGGCGATCTTGCGACGTTTTTTTGAGATTTGGAATGTTAACAAAAAAGTTGAGGAAGCATAACATATGATAGAAGCCTATTTCATAGAAAATATAGACCGTGTGGTCTTTTGGCTTGAGGAAACCACACTCAATTTTATTAAAGCGATATTTTTGGTTGCTGTTGGTTGGTTTGCTGCCAAATGGGCCAAGCGCTTGTTAGAAAATGCGACACAGCGGATGGGATGGGACGAAATTCTGTGGGGATATGCAAGTACGGCTCTGCGTTATCTTGTCTTAATTGTCATGTTTACGTCGGCACTGAATGCCGCTGGGTTTCCGGTGGGATCGCTTTTGGCGACTTTTGGTATTAGTGGTGTGATTATTGGTTTGGGTGCACGGCAGTCGATTTCAAATTATTTTTTTGGCCTCATGATGTTGTCTGCCCGCCCTTTTAAGCAAGGTGATTTGATTGAGTTTGGTCCGCCCCCTCAAGTGGGTGTGGTCCGCGAAGTTAAAATGACTTACACCGCACTGGACACCCTGGATAATGTGCGTCTTATTGTGCCAAATTCGGTCATTTGGCGAAATAAAATTACCAACTTTTCGGTGCATACAGATCGCGCCATTCGCATTCCGATGGCGATGCCATATGATGTGAATGTGGGGTGGGTAAGGGATCTGGCCTTGGATGTGTTAAAACGACATGAGGCTGTGCTTAATGACCCAGAACCTCAATTTACCGTTTCTGATGTGACGGCGTTGGATGTGAAGGTTTTATTGGTGGCTTGGAGTAATGTAGAAACAATGACCGTGTTTGGTGATGTGATCACACAAATGCGGAAAGAATTTGAAACGGCGGGATTGGCTGTGACTGTGCCGTCTAAAGATATTGATTTGAAGCGAGAGGAATGAACATGGCTGATGTGGTTTTAAATTTGGAAGGTGCCATGAAACGTCTGGTAATTTCGCGGGCAGAAATTTACCGACTGGTGAAGGATGGAAAGCTAAAAGGTGAAACCGCCAAAGGTGATCTGCACTTTTCAGAGGCTGATGTGGCGGTTTTTGAAAGTACAAGAAACCAGGTAAAAACCACATTAACAGAAGCGTTGGATTTTTGGTTGGACTTGTATGAGAAGCGTTTGCCTATTGAGACATCAGAGGTGGCAGAAGATAACGAGACACCGGATGTTTCAATTGAAGAATCTGAAGAAAATGGAACAATGCCGTCGGATGAGGAACGAATTAAAGGCCTGGTGCAGAAAATAGTGACCGACGGTATGGCTTGTGGTGCCAGTGATATTTACCTCGATCCACTGCGTTTGGGTGATCGCATTTTGTATCGGTCTGACGGACGATTGCATGGGCTTGGCACAATGATCAGTGCGTTGTCGGAACCGGTGAAAACGCAGTTGAAGACACTGGGAAATTTGGTAACAAAGGAAGATGATCGCGGTTTTATGGAAGGTATTTTTGCGCAAAGTTGGAAGGCGCAAGCCTACCAAATTCGGATTGTGACAGCACCCACGTTATTGGGTGAGCATATTCATTTGCATTTTTATGCCGAAGATCAAAAGCCAGACCTTGTTGATTTGGGATATACGCCATTGCAGGCAGATGTGATGGCACAGTTGTTAACTGGGCAGCCAGGTTTATTGATTGCTGCAGGTGCTGCAGATCC
>JBLHJX010000145.1:0-13346 GCA_047619225.1 Candidatus Latescibacterota bacterium | reverse complement strand
TATAATTTCTTCCAGCTGCATGCAAGAGACGTGCATCGGCCAACACCAAAGAACCCGCTTTGACAGGAACAAGAACCTGGTCTGGGTGGTCGCTGAACATGATGGGATGATCTTCGTTAATAAATCGAGCGCCTTGATCATGAGCAGGAACGAGTTGATCGTGAAGTGGGATGCGTTTGTGGTGGGTGCCAGGAATGACTTTTAAGCAGCCGTTTTCAACCGACGTATCGGTGAGATAATAGTTGAGAAATATAATTTGAGGCCAAGGTGAAATACTCAGCGGATCGTTCCACTGCATCCAGTCCTGATGCCAATAAAGCGGTGGCCCCTTGGGCTCTTTTGTGAGAACAATGATGCCGCCACGGGTTTGAAAATCACCAAATCCCAATTGTCCAAGTGCTTGGATAGAAGGTTCCCAGGTCAGCAATTTCTGGATAATGGCATTGTCTTCCCCTTTGACATTAACATGCTGACCTTGATAAACAAGGTCAGGGGGTTCCTCATGATTTGCGATTAATCGCTCTGTTTCCTCACGCAGTTCTTCCAAAAATTCTTCCGTGACAATGTCATCAATGACGCAGAACCCATCACGAAGCATTTGCTCTCGGTTTTCCTGTGCTAATTTAGGTGTCACAATATCCCCCTCTTCCCCAAATGCATGAGGATTGTCTTTTCTAGCCAGATAATGACATTTTCCAATTACATCGAAACCTATTGAAGAACCCACCAAAAGTCCATAACCCTATTCCATTTCTCAAAGTAATTATTTCCTGGATGCCTTTTTTGTGCAAAATCACCCTATGCACATAGCAGTTATGCTCACACATGATTAATGAATTCAAGCATAGACGCCATGCCAGGATGATACCCATCCGTCGTATCAACGGTAAGTATGGGTATTGACAACTCTAATGGCCCAAAGTCTTCAAAAGATAAGGATCCATCTCCGAAAGCTTTGATGACTTCGGCATCGGGATGAGATGCCCGTGTTACGGCATCTTCTGTAGCTCTACACACAAACCGTTTGTAAGCAAGTTCCGGCGATACATTACAATGCAACATTCGGGGATGGGAAATAGCGATCAATGGCAATAAATCTAGTTCAGAAAGGTTACGCATATAGGCCGCTTCTGCAATTACGGTCACACCCGCAACAAGCAAATCTTGAACTGTTTTATAGAAAGTTTGGATTGTCCTTTTAGAAATGGGTCCCCCCCAAACAGGTTTTATTCCACCGTCTGTGTGAACCAAGCCCAACAAACCACCTTGTTTATTCAGTTTATATGCCTATTTTGTTGATGTCAACAAAAACCATCTATCGATAGGATTAGCCATGTCTGCCAAACCCAACATCCTCCTGATCACCACCGACACACAACGATGTGACACCCTCAAATGTATGGGTAATAGAAATGCCATCTCCCCCAACATTGATCGCCTTGCAAGCCAAGGTATCATGTTCACCCAAGCACACACCTCATCTCCGGTTTGTTTCCCCGCTCGATGCAGCCTCATGACAGGGTTGCACACACCCATCCACGGTGCGTGGGAAAATGGCATGACCCGCATCACCCACGTGCCCACTCTACCCGACTTACTCAAAGAAGCAGGGTATACCAATATCATGGTGGGCAAAACACATTTCAATCCTATGCCCGACTCATTCGATTATGTTTTGGGAGATGATTACGATCACTATCTCCAAGAACACGGCCTTCCCCCATTCAACAAACGCCAAATGCCCACACCCATTCCAGAAGAACATTTTCGCGACACCTATTACGTCAATCAAACCATCGCACAAATCGATCACACCATCCAAAACAACGACGGCCCCTTCTTCGCCTTCTGCTCACTCCCAGCACCACACCCACCCGAAACCCCACCAGGTGATTGGATTAATGCCTATAACAGCGATCCCGTGCCAGAACTAAATTACTCCGAAGGCGAAGAACAAAACCAACCTCAACAAACCAAAGACCTACTGGGCATTGACCGCACCGAAAATGAATGTCGCCCCGGTGAATCAAAAACCAATCCCGACTACTGGCGCGAAGCCATTGGCCGCATCATCGAAACCGATCACTTAGACACCATTCACGAAGTGCGTCGGCTCTATTATTGTTATGCGGCGTATTGCGACACACTTGTTGGGCGATTGATGGATTATCTCGATCAAAATGGCCTGCGCGAAAACACCCTCATTCTCTTCACCTCAGATCACGGCCAGCAATATTTCGATCACGGCTTTAACGACAAACACAATTACTACGACGAATCGTGGCGCATCCCCTTCATTCTCAGTCAACCCAGCACACTGCCCCAAGGTGAAACACGCGACTTTGCCATCTGGAATGATATTCCCACCACACTCCTCGGCGCAGCCGGAATTGATTGCCCAACGATGCAAGGTTTTGATCTCTACAGTGCCCTACGCAATAACGAACCCTCACCAAGAAAGTGTGCTGTGGCTTCCCTCTACAAATCGTGCGCCATCGCCACCCATCGCTGGAAGCTCGAATATTTCTTTGAAAACGACGAAGGTCGCCTATTCGACCGAGTCAATGACCCAAAAGAACAAAGCGACCTTTATCACCACCCCGACTATGAATCTGTTCGCAACGACCTACGCCACGCGCTCCTATCTTGGCGAGGCGACCTTGCCGATCTCACAACCGTGATCGATGGCACCAAAGCCAAACACGATCCAACCTCAGGCGAATATCTCAACGTTGCCCCACGCATTGCACCCCACACCCGTGCCATGCGCGGCACAGATGCGGAACAACGTCTCAACCAAAAAGCCGAAGCCATCGACCTACATTCCAAACCCAATACCTGATTCAGAAATATTTATTAGCCATCAACAGTCACTTCTTCAATGGGATGAATCAATTTACGGCCTAACAACCCACCTTGTATTTTCAACCGATTTATTCATGTCCTAATACATACAGGTCCAAAAACTGGTTTTCACCCTCTGTGCTGCCAATGAGGATAATCTCTGCATTTTCAGTCATAGGCTGATTAGGATCAGGATTAATTTGTAGGTTGTTACCCATATTCAAGGCAATGAGCGTACAGCCCGTTTTCCTGCGAATGCCAGATTCGGCGATTGTTTTACCGACCAGAGATTTTGGCATTTTCAGTTTGAAAATATCAAGGCCTTCTGCAACCATCAATGTGTCACTGCGCTCCAACAAATTAAATATGACATTTGCACCCATTGAAGCATATGACATCACAAAGTCGGCCCCTGCTCGGTGAAGGGTTGAGATGTTTCTTTCTTGTGTGACCCGACTGATAATTTGGATACCCGGGTTGAGACGGCGGCAATAAAGAGTGAGGTAAACATTGATATCATCATCGTGCGTGGTGATAATCACCGTTTTTGCATCCAGTATACCTGCTTTTTTTAAGATTTCTATGTCTGCAGCGTTTCCCTGAATGCAATTTTCTAGGGTGGAAACAATATTTGGGTCTTGTTCGACAATGTGATAATCGAGGCCTTGTTCAACAAGCGTTTGCGCGGTCGTTTGACCAACACCACCGCCGCCGATGATGACCACAGGTACCTGAGACGTTGTATAAATACAAAACATCTCGTTATATCGGTCAAACTGTTCTTGAGACCCTGCCAACACCAAAACGGTAGTGGGGCCAACGCGTGTTTCTGGGTGTGCAGTCTGAAAAACACCCCGCTGCCAAACCCCCACAACAGAAAGACCAATTTTCTGACGCAACCCCATCTCCTCAAGCGTTTTGCCGACAAACGGTGTATGTGCAACCATGGTTTCTGCAATAATAAGTTGCTCATATTCCCCAATGACATGAGCCGCCGTATCGCCCCCCTCGGCACGGCGAGCAAGGGACATACCCAGCATTTTTTCCAATTGAAGCACGCGGTTGCAGCCCGCCAATTCCAAGATATCAACAGAGTCAGGGTCTTCAGCTGTGGCAATGATCGGAATATTGGGGTTCAGATCACGCACGGTAAATGCGATATGTGTGTTGACCGTATCGGTGGCAGTTATGGCAACCAATGCTGCTTGGCTGATTTGCATTTTCTCATACGTTTCAGGGTTGTCAAGATCCCCTACCACCACACTGAGACCCTGATCGTAATATTTCAACACTTGTGTGATGTCTGGTGAGATCAGATAATAGGGATATTGATAATGGTCCAGTTTTTGGATCAGTGCCTGAGTAACAGGGTCATAGTTGGTAAGTAAAACATGGCCATGCGTGTCTGGTGGAAGGTGCTTGGGGGCGCGAGATTCCAATTGTGCCTGCATCCAAGGCGCATAAAAAAATTGGATAAACGTGAAAGGCAACAGAATGAGCATAAATATGGTGCCGGTCAACAGCACGCACATAGAAAATAATCGCCCCAAGTCGGTGTGAAAGGTTATATCGCCAAAACCAAGCGTAGACATAACAGTCAGAGTCCAATAAAATCCAGTAATCCAACTGAATTCCTGGTTTTCCCTGAGCATTAACATATGAAATACAATACTAAAGGCGGTGATAATGCCAAACAAGATCAGGAACAGCTTAAGAAGCGCTCTGAGATTCTGTTTGCTATTACGCCCTCGCATAAAGTATGTGACTTGTGTGGTCATGCTTTTGAACATTTTTAGGATTCCTTCAGCAGCTTGCCAAACATCGGGTCGTGAATCGAAACATTGTTCGACATATCGAGGGACACGGGCGTGCCTGACAAAGCGATTTCATATTGCAAATAAAGCAGTGGAACATCTTTGCTCACATAATTGATCACCGACGCTTCTTCAACCAACTTACGACGGTCAGGCCATTCATGTCGTATGCCCATAATATTCACGGGCATTATGTTGCGTGCCTGTACTGGGTGAGGGATCATCCGCTTCATTCACCACCCCATCCGGGTGTGCCACCACAGGGTGATCTGGCAACGGATCTCCAGTCTCTTTCATCCATGTTTCCAACCGACTGCGCATACTCACCAACACCTCTTCATAAGTCGAATCATCCACCAAATTATTCGTCTCGTTGGGGTCAAACATCAAATCGTACAACCGCTCCTCAGCAACCACCCGCTCGTGCCACCCGTGTTCCTTCCAATGATCCTTCGTTATACTTTGATCACAATTGGGCAACATAATCGTCTCCCGGTTGTGAAATTTACGAATATATTTCCACCGCTCCGTACGCACCATTCTCTGTGGTTCATAACACGCATGATAATTCACATCCGCAAACACCGCATCGCGAATACTATCCGCCCCTCCATCTTGCCCCGCAACCAAAGGCAACATCGACACCCCTTGCAACCACTCAGGCCGATCAATCCCCGCCAGCTCACACACTGTCGGAAAGATATCAATCTGGCTCACCAAAGCATCCAGCACCTTCCCACCCGTAAACCCTTTTGGCCCCCGCATAATCACCATCACTCCCGTGCCATGGTCCGTCAAATGACACTTCATACTCGGAAACGCAATGCCATGATCCGTCGTACAAATCACCAATGTATTCTTCACCAAATCATTGTCCTTCAACGCCTCAAAAACCTTCCCCATCTTCATATCCAACGTACGCGCCGAATCAATATACTCCGCCATATCCTGCCGCGCCTGTGGTGTATCCAAAAACGGCAACGCAGGCCGCACATATCGCGCATCCGTCTTTGCCTCTCCCTCCGGCTGATCGGCAAACCCAGGCCCCTTACGATGCGTTTCACTAAACCCAATATCCAAATAAAACGGCTTCTCCCGTTCCTCCCCCAAAAACGCCACAGCCCGATCCTCCGTCGCCGTATCCGACTCCTTCGCCAACACCCGTCCCCATCCCCCCGTCTCCACATCCCGAACCACATGCTGAAACCCCGCCAACGCCGTCTCATACCCCGCCCCCTGCAATACCGCAGAAAGCAAATGCTCCGGCTCCGGCAAAGACCACCCTCTATTCACCAACCCCGTCATATCACAACTGTGCGCCCACTGCCCCGTCAACAAACACGCCCGACTCGGTGAACACGTCGGATTTGCACAAAACGCCTGCCGAAACAACGCCCCTCCTTCTGCCAACTTCTGAATATTCGGCGTCGGAATCGCGAACCCATAAGGCTGCACATATCGCCCCGTATCGTGTGAATGAATATAAATAATATTCGGCTGACTCATACACTCACCTCTTTGTTAATGTACAATCGACAAAACTCGAATACAACTCGCGGTGGAAGGGGCCGTTGTGCAGTTGGTGTGGTGTTGGTGGGTGGGATGTGGGGCGTGTGGAACACGACGTGGTGTGTGGGAACTGTGCGGGCTGGTGAGGGTGGCCTCCCCCCGCAAAAACACTGAAGAAAATACAGCCCCGCGCAGCGGCGACTTTCTTTTCCCCCTTTTCTTTGGTCGTTTAAAGAAAAGGGGCCGCCGGAGGCAAAACAATACAAGAGCAATCACAAAAACCCGACCTCAAATCTCTATTTCACCAACACCAACCGATCTCCATCCCACCCCGGAAACAAAACCCCATCCTTCCCCCGCCCAATCCCCAAATGCCCCCCAGCAACCCCCGCAAACACCGCCCGAAAATCCGTCGTCACCGGCAAATCCCGTCCATCTTCCAACGCATCCTTTTCCAATTTTTCAGGCATCTCCCCATGCACCTTCCCACCCAGAACACCATTGCCCAATACAAACAAACACGACCCCCGCCCATGATCCGTCCCCATCGACCCATTTTGATGCACCGTCCGCCCAAACTCCGTCATCGTCATCACCACCACATCATCCTGAAATGTTCCTAAATCTTCCCAGAATGCAGCAACTGCTTTCGACAATTCCGACGCCCGCTGTGCAAACGTCCCCGTCTTTGTCCCCTGCTGCAAATGCGTATCCCACCCCTCCGACTCTGTAAACGCCACCTCCAGCCCCACATCAGATTTAATGAGCAACGCAATCTGCTTCAACCGACGCCCCAATGGTCCATTGGGATAATCTACCGCACTTTGATAGCCCTTCACATCCAAACGCGACACCATCTCCAACGCCTCAAAACCAGTATCTCCAACACCCTGCAACAAATGATATCGGCTGTTCTTATAAAGTACCTCAAAGCTCGATTTCGTCTTCCTCGCCATCTCCTTATTCGGCACCTGAATCCCAAATGTATTCAAATCATCAATCGCCAAAGCAGGTACCTCCCCCGCCATCGCACGTGGCAGCTTAGATTGCATCGCAACGGTGCGCAAGGGTGCACCCTCATGTCCCAACAAACCCGATGCCCGATTCAACCACCCCGACGACGCACTCTTTTCTCCCGGCCGCCCCGTTTCCATGTAATCTTGCGCATCAAAATGTGACCGCGTCGTATCCGGTGATCCCACACCATGTACCACAGCCAAACGCCCTTCACGAAACAACGGTGCCAAATCTGAAAAACTCGGATGCAATGAAAACCGACCATCCAAATCGATCAACCCATCCCGAAAAAACAAATTGGGACGCAACCGATGCAATGCCTCATCCCCCACAGGCGTCACCGCCATCAACCCATCCATCGCGCCCCGTTGAAAAATGGTCACCAAAACTTTGCGCCGTGCCTTTGGGGTTGCCGCTTGCGCAGCCCGATTCAAAAACACCGGCAAACCACCCAACGAGGTCGCAAACAACGCCAAACCACCACTTTTCAACAACCCTCTACGTGTCCACATAACCCACCTCGTCAGCGATATTGAAAATCTGGAGAACCCAAAATCATGGCCAAAGCCTGCACGTCTTGTCGTTTTGTGGCATCAGGCATCTCATCAATCACAAGTTGTATCAACGCCTTTGTATCCCGTTCGGGCAACAACAACGCCGCATACATGCGTGCCAATTTTTCTATATCAGCAGAATCTCCATTCATCGCAGAAGCATCATACGTCACCCCTTTAACCTTGCCAACTGCCAAACCCAGCCCAAAATTTACCCGCGTTATCAACGCCCCCGCATTGGCCCACGTTGCCGCTTGATCTGCATATCCCGTTGGAGGCAAAGCCGCATACAATTTCTGCCCCATACGATCCACCCACCGCAAGACAGGCTGCGGATTTCTCACATCGGCACCCAATCCACGAAGCGCACTCACAGCAAACACAAAAGGCGATTTCATCTTGCCCCGTCGACGCGCCTCTGCCCAAAACTCGGGGGCCTGTACCAATGTGACCATCACCGCACGGATATCGCCCTCAGTCTCTTCAAAAGTATCCACCAAACGATCTATAAACCCAGCGGGGGGATCATCCGCGACAAACCAACGCGCCAACTTTGTCGAAATAAACCGCGCCGTTGACGGATGCTTTGCCAGCACATCCAATATCCGCTCGCCTTCCTCTATCCCACCCCGTGCCGGAAACACCTGTCCCAAAATCATCTTCTCATTTTGATCATGCGATCCACGCCGAAACAAGAAATTCCCCTCGTGCACAAATCCACGTGGTCTGCGTTCAATTTGCTTCGCCGTCCGCTGAGCATTTTTCTTCTCTGCAGGAAACACCGTCCATCCCGTAAACGCACGCGCCACCGCCACCACATCATCCTGGGTATATCCCCCATCCACACCCAACGTATGCAACTCCAACAACTCCCGTGCATAATTTTCATTCAAACCACGTTTGGGTCGCGCCGTGGCCATCATGTTGCCTTCCCCCCCCATCATACCCTCATCTACCGAAATTTTTGGTTCTGCTTGTGACTGCGCATTATCCAAATAATGCAACATCGCCGGATGTTTTGCAGTTGCACCCAACAAATCGCGGAACTTACCCAACGCATTTGGGCGAATGATATCGCGCTCATAAGACAAAATCCAACTGCGCGCCTTTCCATCTTGCAATGCCACATTAAAATGGTTGAACCAAAACTCGGTCAACACTTCTGACAACTGATTTTCACCATACAAAGCACGATATAATCTTTGGCCCGGTAAATCACGCCCCATAAGTTCTCTATGGGGCCGCAACCCATTCTCTTCTCGATAAGCCTGTAGCTTCTCGCGAATCTCATCGCGGCTCATCTTTTCCAGATCAAGCAATCCCTCTTTGTGCATGTAATTGCGCAACACATTATCGCGGGGATAGGTCAGCACAATCTCTTGTGCCGAAAGGGCCAGTGACTCAAACTTAGCCAACCGTTTTTCCAACACCCCATCAGGCAAACTGCCACCCAACTGCTGTGTCACCCATAACTCAGGGCTCAACGCTGCCACCCGATCTACGTCACCCGCACGCGCGCCGTAGGCGAACCTGTCTAATAAAAAAGCAGCGGCTTCTTTTTTATTTAAACCTGCTTTTTCATAGGGCAAAACAATAGGAGACGTCGCAAACGCGATCGTGGGCAATATGACCAGCAGGGTCAAAACGAAACGTATATTCAGTTTATACCTCCTTGTAATGGCCATTAGACGGGTGCACAAACGGTCTTGTTCCCGGGTTGCCTACGGCGTCCTACTTTTTTCTACAGCCAAAAAAGTAGGCAAAAAATCTGCCACTGCGTGGGGTTTTTAGTATTGTTCAGTGTTTTTACGGGCGTATACCACCCTCACCTGCCCGCGCAGTTCCGCCCCCATCCACCTCGTGTTCCACACGCCCCTCACCCACCCATCACCACCAGGAGGTCAATTCAGGTTTGGGTCTTTGTTCCCCCTTTTAGGGGGCAGGGGGTGGTTCCGCTGACCTTCCAACTACATCCCCAATACCCTCTCTATGTCATCCTTACCCAACGTGTCCTCAAACCGCGGGCCGTACTTCGACACCACCCGCGACGACACATAGGTTGCCAACTTTGCAGCTTGCTCGGTTGTATACCCATTGGTCACCGCCGCCAAATACGCACCGGCAAACGAATCTCCCGCACCATTCGTATCCACCGCATCCACTTTAAAACCAGGTGCCTGAATCAAGTCGCCGCCATCTTTTACGCGTGCCCCATCCGCACCACACGTCACAACAAAACCACCCACGCGATCACTTAAGGCAGTGCACGCATCTTCAACGGTCTCGGTTTTTGTAAACATCTTGGCTTCATCTTCATTGCAAAATAGCAGATCAACACCGCCATCTACCAACGCTTGCATCCGATCCATAAAGATATTGGTGATAAACGGGTCACTTAATGTCAACGACACCTTGACACCCCTGTCTTGCGCCATCTTTTGTGCCACCTTCGCAGACTCAAAACCCGAGTCGCTTGCCACCAAATACCCCTCAATATAGATATACTTGCTCTGTGCAATCACATCCTGCTCAATCTCTTCAGGGCCAAACGTGCTTGTAATACCCAAAAACGTATTCATCGTCCGATCGGCGTCTTCGGTGATCATCACCAAACACTTCCCCGTGGTGCCATCACTTCGATTGGAACCACTCGACTTCACACCCGAGGCTTCCAGATCGTTCAAATAAAAATCACCATCGGCATCATGGGCGACCTTACAAGCATAATACCCCGTACCCCCACAATTCACCACGCTGATCATCGTATTGGCCGCCGACCCACCCGATGAACGTGCCATTTCTTTGCCACCCAAATTGCCAATCAGCTGCAATTGTCGATCTTCTTCAATCAATGTCATCACACCTTTATCAATACCCATTCCCTCTAAAAATGAAGGATCAATTTGATATTGAATATCGACCAAAGCGTTGCCCAACCCATACACATCAAAAGACATATACCACTCCTTGCAAATACGTGAAGATTTTGTATCTTGGATGCTCTTACAATATCGGAAAATTCAGTTTTAGGCAAGGACAACCACGCGTGAATACATACGACATCTGCATTGTTGGGGGCGGCATTGGCGGCTTTGGTGCTGCTTGCGCAGCTGCACGACATGGCGCAAACGTCATTCTCATCGAAGCGGGTTATGATTTGGGTGGCACCAGCACCTACGCTGGCGTAAACAACTATGAGCCTGTCGCGGGTGCCACGGGGCTTCCGCAAGAACTCTATGAATACCTCTTACCAACCCCAAACGCGATTGCCCTCCAAAAAAAAGTGGTAAAATACAGCCCCGAACGTCCTTGGGGAAAATACGAGTGCGCCACAGAAACAGACTATCGCCTCAGCCTCAGTAGAAAAACCGGTACAGCCATCACTTTTGAACCCGAGTTGATGGACAACGCCATGCAACATTTCCTTAAAGAAGCCGGTTGCACCCTTCACCTACAAACGCGATTTATGGACCTCCAATTAAATGGCAATCAAATCACTTCGATCACCGTTCAAGATGCCCAAGGCACACATACCATTCAAGCCACTGTCTTCATTGATGCCACCGCCAACATCTACCTCGCTCGGGCCGCCGGATGCCAAAGTGCCATCGGCACCGAAACGGGCTACTTAGACGCCTTGCCCCACATCCAACCCATACCCGACTGCTCATAATCAATCACCAAAGGATCAAAATATGTCCATCATTCAAACCTGTACCGTACGCAAACAAACCATTCAACTCGACCTCGACACAGACCAAGAATCAGAAGACGGCATCCGCAACTACGAACTCTGGCGCGCCGGTCACTACGACCACAAAGAACCCGACACCCTCGACTGGATCGACACCCACTTCAACGAAGGCGACACCCTCTACGACATCGGTGCCAACATCGGCCAATATTCTCTCTACGCCGCCAAATGCCTCAATGGCAATGCCCAAATTCTCACCTTCGAACCCGAGGCCCTCAACTTTGCCAAACTCAACCGCAACATCGTATTAAATGATTTAGGCAAAACCATGACCGCCTACCCCATCGCCGTCTCCGACCAAACTGCTATTGACCATTTCTACTCCAAAGCCTTCAAAACCGGCGCCGCCCTCCACGCCTTAGGCCGCCCCGTCACCCAAGGCGAAAAAGCCTTCGAACCCCAAAATCGCCAAGGCATCATGGCCGTCTCCCTCGACGACCTCACCGGAAAATTCAACCTCCCCTTCCCCACCCACATCAAAGTAGACGTCGACGGAATCGAAGACCGCATCATTGCAGGCGCCCACAACACCCTACGCGACCCCCGCCTAAAAACCTTCCTCATCGAAGTCTACATGCACGGCGAAATGGCCAAAAACATCCAAGAAGCTTTCCTCAACGCCGGCCTCACCCTCTCCAACGCCAACGTCACAGACTTCACCCCCGGCGTCGTACAGAATCTCATATTTGTAAGATAAATGGGGTATATTTAAACCCAATCCGACCTCCCGGTGGTGTGGGCCGTTGTGCAGTTGGTGGGTGGTGATGGGTCGGACGGGTGGCGTGTGGAACACGAGGTGGTGTGTGGGAACTGCGCGGGCAGGTAAGGGTGGTTTACGTTTGCAAAAAAACTGAAGCTCATTGAAAGCCCCACGCAGTGGCAGATTTCTTTGCCTACTTTCTTTGGCTGTTCAAAGAAAGTAGGACGCCGTAGGCATACACCAAAGAGGAAAACTTGCAAAAAATATTCTCACTTTTTCTCATCCTAATAACGATCACCTCCAACCTTGGAGCCCAAACAATGAACCCCGATACCCTACTCAACAACCTCCACCTCGAACACCCCCGACTCATGCTCAAAAACGATCGCTTCGCCGATCTAAAGAAACGCTCTGAAACCGACACCACCCTCCAAACCTATGTCCAAAAAGCCATCCAAACAGCCGATAAAACCCTCACCAAACCCCTCCTTGAACACAAAATCCCCGACGGCCTACGCCTCCTTGCCACCAGCCGCGACTGCATGGCCCGCGTCTATGCCCTCGGTTTAGCATGGCGCTGGACCGGCGAACAAAAATACGCCGACAACCTCCTTGAAAACATCCTCGCCGTCTGCAATTTTCCAGACTGGAACCCCCGCCACTTTCTCGACACCGCTGAAATGTCACACGCCGTCGGCGTCGCCTACGACTGGCTCTACCCCATTTTGAGTGAAACAGACCGAGAAAAAATCCAAAACGGCCTCATCCAACACGGCCTCGAACCCGGCCTCAAAGCCTATGCGGGCACTGAAAAATATGGATGGTGGGTCAAGTGTGATCACAACTGGAACCAAGTCTGCAATGCCGGCCTCATCGTAGGCGCACTCGCCATTGCCGAAACCCACCCCCAATATGCCCAACAAATCATCCCCCAAGCCGTCGCATCTTTCCCACGTGCCCTCAAAATGTATGGCCCCGATGGTGCATGGGCCGAAGGCCCCGGATACTGGGACTATGCCACACGCTACACCATGTTTGGCCTCACAGCACTCGACACTGCCCTTGGCACCGACTTTGACCTTCTCAAAATAGAAGGCGTCTCATTGGCAGGCCTTTCACCCATCTATTCCACGGGTCCCACAGGCATGTTTTTG
>JBLHJX010000144.1:0-13613 GCA_047619225.1 Candidatus Latescibacterota bacterium | reverse complement strand
TCAGTTATGTTCCAGGTGTATGGCATCCCATGGTTCGGGTCTCTGATGTTGGAAACGTCGATTATTTTCAGGTAAACATGCTTGTTGAACGCGAAGTATTTGACGACGAAAACAAGCACATGAAAGAAGTGGGGCAAAAACAAGCCATTGGAAAACCCGCCAATCCCATTTACTTACCCGCCCCCCACATTGTTGTTAAAGCACTTATCACTGCCTTTCAAACCGAGCCCATTCGCCGGGGTGAACCGTGGTTGCATGAAAGTATCTTACACAGTATTCAGGTTATCCTCTACGGGTTCATGCTCTCAGCCATCTTCGGCGTGCCCCTTGGCATTCTGTGCGGTACCTTTGCGTTCTTCTCACGCATATTCGAACCCTTTGTAGATTTTATTCGCTACATGCCCGCACCCGCGTTTGGTGCCCTCATGGTCGCATTCTTAGGCATCAACGACGCGCCCAAAGTCGCCATCATTTTCATTGGTACCTTTTTTCAAATGGTTCTTGTGGTCGGCAATACCACACGCCAACTCGACACCGCCCTCATTGAAGCCGCACAAACTTTAGGCGCCAATGCCAAAAATCTTGTCGCCCATGTCATCATCCCCGGCATCATCCCCAACCTCTATCGCGACATGCGCATCCTACTCGGTTGGGCCTGGACGTATCTCATCGTGGCCGAACTCATTGGTGCCAGCTCGGGCATCAGTTGGTTTATCAACCAACAAGCCAAATACCGCAACTACGAAAATGTCTTTGCCGCCATCATCATCATCGGCATCATCGGTCTCACCACCGACATCCTCTTGGCATGGGGTGGCAAATACCTCTTCCCGTGGGAAAACCGGTCGCGGGTTTCCATCGTTGTGCGTATTGCACAGTTTATAGAATCACAAGGCACAAAGCGCAGAGCACAAAACGCAAAGCGCAAAAGCGTCGCAATATAAACGCGCTGCGCCCTGCCTATTTCACGGATACCAACCCTATGAACAAACTACAACTCCCCGATTACAAAACACCCGCCCCAGAGGTTGCTGCGCGTTTTGAACGCATTCAACAACGCCCCGTTGTACTCAACGTAGGTCATTTGGGCAAAGTCTTCTCTGCCGGTGATGGCGAAGTCACAGCCCTTCAAGACATTTGCTTTAATGTGCACCGCCGAGAATTTATCTGCGTGATCGGCCCATCAGGCTGTGGCAAATCCACACTCATTCGCATTCTCGCAGGTTTAGACTATCCCACTTCAGGCCAGCTCCTGCTCGATGATGAACCTGTTGAAGGTCCCTCACCCGATCGCGGCATGGTCTTTCAAGGGTATACCCTCTTTCCGTGGCTCACCGTTAAAAAGAATGTTATGTTTGGCCTGAGCATGACAGGTCATGGCAAAAACTTTGCCGAACAAGAAGCCCTCCAATGGATTGACCTCGTGGGCTTGGGCAAATTTGCCAATTCCTATCCACAAGAACTCTCGGGCGGTATGAAACAACGTGTGGCCATTGCCCGCGCCTTGGCCAACAAACCACGCATCTTGCTCATGGACGAACCCTTTGGTGCGCTGGATGCACAAACCCGTTCTCAAATGCAATCGTATCTTTTACAAATTTGGCGCAACGTAGACATCACCACCCTCTTCATTACCCACGACCTCGACGAAGCCATTTATCTCGCCGACCGCATTATTGTCCTTGGCGCACACCCAGGTCACATCCAAGAAATCATCAACGTACCGCTCCCACGCCCACGCTCCACCGACCAATTTCTCGACCCCTATTTTCTCGCGACCAAACAACACATTGAAGAACTCATCCATCCCCCCGAAAAAAATGAGCAAGACCTCTTGCCCATGATTCGCATGACACAATCGGGTGATGACATCCTCTAACACGGCACAGGCGAAGCCTACAATAAGCAGCGAAGCTGCGCGTAGACGACACTGAAAAAACAAGACGAGGAAAAACACGGAACCCAACCTCACGCCAAAGCCATGCCAAGTTTCATATTTCAAATAATAAGAAACCTACCCCATATACACTCAAAAGACATACAGACGAAACCTATCTATAAGCAGAAAATCTGCCTATGATGCCTATCACGTCAAAGCAGACGATTGACAGAGCGGAAAAGCCACGCTATATTTGGTGTATCATCTACTTGTTAGAAACAAGCTTCACTGGCTATTGTATATAAACTCATAGACAAACAAGTCATCTTGAAAAAACGCATATACATCGAAACAACCATTCCAAGCTTTTATTATACAAATCGCACAGATCCAGAATCAATGGCACGCACAAACTGGACACGTGAGTGGTGGCATTCTTGCGCGCCAGAATTCATACTCACTTCAAGTGCGGCAGTAATTGCAGAACTCTATCGTGGCACAGGTATACACACACAAACACGAATTGATATGTTGGAAGATGTAGAACTGTTACCCATAACTGACGAAGTTAATAGAATTGTACAGGTATACATTAATGCGCTTGTTATGCCACAAGATCCAGTAGGCGATGCCTTGCATCTCGCATTGGCATCTTATCATAGAGTAGACGTGTTATTAACCTGGAATTGTTTGCATATCGCCAACGCCAATAAGATTGATAGGATTCGTTTAATCAATTACGAAATGGGACTGCCAACACCATTATTAATGACGCCGTTAAACTATCTGAGTGGAGATGAGTAACATGTCAAGTACCACAATGAAGGAAGTTCGACATATTCGACATCTTATATCTGAAGAATGCGACCACGATGTCCAAAAGGTGCTGGCATATTACCACCAGATCGAACAGGAATTACGAGCATCTGGAAAGTATCGCTTCGAAGAAACATCGAATCAGCCCGAGAACACAGCGTTGCCCAAATAGACCTGATTCAGCGTCCACTTAAAAAGCTATCAAACAAAAAGGGCCGCATCTCTATAAAAGAGATGCGGCCCTTCCAACATGCCCGGCGCATATTGTCAATCTATCCCACCATCAAATCAAACACATTTCCGATTAAGCTGCTGTCACCTTTGTAAATTTCGGTAAACCCACATTCGGAACAAGATACCGTCATAAATTTTTTGTTTTGCACATCAAACAACTTGCTCAACCGCCCCCCAGCTGTTCGAATTTCGCCTGTTTCATAACGCGTATTGTCACACTTTTCACATTGATAAGTCATTGAAAATCCTCCTTAATTTCCACCATTAAGGTTGGCCACCACATCAAAATGAATGCCTGTAATTTCAAGCTGCGGGCATTAAGTGCTGTTTGTGCAATTGCGCCACTGCGTGATCTGTTGTTCTGAAGGTAGCAAAGTGATCGTTTAATCGTGTCAGCTTCAAAATGCGGCGCATACGATCAGACAAACCCGACAAACACAAATCGCCCCCTACTTCGCGCAATGTTTGTTGGCCACTCACCAACCAACCCAATAACGCTGCGCCACAACCCGTCAAACGTGAGCAGTCTACCACCACCTGTGTTCTTCCCATCTGTTTCAAGTTGGCCAATCGATCATAAAAGGGTGAAACATTGGGTCGATAGGCCAGCAGACCATATACCGTCAACACCACCACATCCTCGTAATCCGTTTCATCTACCTGCATCGGTTCAGCGTTCATAACATCCTCCCATAGTTTTTAAAAATCAAGTGATGCACTGGACTTATGCAATGGGTGTGCCATGATTGAAAAGAAGATCATTAATTTTTTATCTGAATAAAAAACAATAGTATACCACCTAAAATCCACTTTATCCCGCAACAAAGCTATTGGTGTAATTCACCAACAGGGCGTGGTCATATCCGCCAAAAGCCGCTTTCATTCACCCTATCTGTTCCTCTATAAATCTATTTTGAGAAAACGGAGATGATCACTCGAGTTCTTGTGATCTATCTCTTTCCAAAGGGATTCAAGCCTGATACACGCCCAAAATCATAACATTGTGCGCGCGTGCGCACTTTTCTAAGAAAGCATCCAAAGCTTTTTATTTCCCTTCTAAGACTGGATGTGGCATATTTTATTATTATGCCAAGCATTTACGATTATCCAACCATCTACGACGCAATTATGCGTGCATCAACCGATCAACTTGACCCCGAGATCGAGACGATTGATATCTTGTTGCGTGAACACGGATCAAACCCTGGCCGCGTATTAGAAATAGGCAGTGGCACCTCACCTCACGGTTTGCCCTTGGCGCAACGGGGGCATCAGGTCGTTGGCATTGATCTTTCTGACCCTATGCTGACGTATGCGCAACAAACCGCACAAGACTTGGGTGTGTTCAATTGTTATAGCAAAGCCGATTTATGTGATTTTACACTGAATGAAGATCCCTTTGATTGCGCGATCTTCATGTCTGAAACATTTCCTTTATTTGTCGAATATGACGACTTGGTGAATCATTTTTCCTGCGTGCATCATCATCTTAAACAGGGTGGATTTTATGTGGTAGATGTAGATACCCATCAAAAGGGGTATCGCCACTTGAACAAAATTTGGGGTCAGAACCAAGTGGTTTTGCCCGGCGGGTTTGTCAATATGCGTTATGAAGACCATCCTGCCGATTGGATGCGTGGCATAAACCATACAGCCCTGCATTGTCATATTCAAACGCAAGATCTCAATATCGTTACGGCAGACCATTGGGAGATTCGCGTTTACAGTTTGTGGACACTGTCGGTATTGATCCAGAGTTTGAACGGGTGGGACTTACAAGGGTTTTATTCCTATCGCGACCGCAGTGAAAACATCGCCCAAGACGCCAGTTATTATATGTTGTTGGTCAAACAATAAAAAAGGGAAATTAAAACCACAGGCACACGTCGGTGGTTTTTAAAGACCGTCCCTCAAGTGCCGGGAAGGCTTTTTTTCCGATTTAAAAACAAAAGCGTTGACTTTTAAATGTGATCGCTGTAGTTTTTGGCACGTTCAACAACACATTTATAGGACAATAAAATGATTATGAATCGCACACCACGAAACCTATTCCTTCTAAGCCTATTGGGTCTACCCCAAAAATCGGCAGTTGGAAAGGCGTGTGCATAGATTGAAACAAATCGATAAACACGAACCCCCGCTGCCATTGGCAGCGGGGGTTTTTTATTCCCATCAAAATTAAGATTTTCATCCAAAACCCCATAAACAGCAACGCCATCATTTTTACGGTTTTAATTTCATGAAACACCCCATCCTAAATCCACTCCTTCTTATTATCGACCTCCTACTTACAGGAGGTTCGGCAGGGGGTATGGTGCGACTATAAATATATAGACCCAGATTTTCATCACCAACCCCCTGCCAAGTTCATCGTCAGTGGGTTTTTTTATGCCCAAACACCAAGGAGTTTTTCATGTCCAACAAAATCATCGTATTTGACACCACTTTAAGAGATGGCGAACAAGCTGCCGGAACCCGTTTGGGTGCCCGCGAAAAACTGACCCTTGCCCGTCAGTTGGAACGCCTGCAAGTCGATGTCATCGAAGCCGGGTTTCCTGCGTCATCTCCCGAAGATGCCGCCGCCGTCGCATTAATCGCTCAAGAAGTACGAGAACCCATCATCTGTGGCCTCACCCGCGCCGTCCAAACAGACATTGATGCATGTGCCAAAGCATTAGAAAAAGCATCTCACCCACGTATCCACACCGGCATTGGTGTATCCGACATCCATGTGATGGGCAAATTTGGCGACGTCAAATACGGCCACACCATAGAGGAAAAAAAAGCACACATCTTAGACATGGCCACAAATGCCGTACGCCACGCACGCACCTACGTCGACGATGTCGAATTTTATGCCGAAGATGCAGGTCGTGCCGATCAAACCTATTTGTTTGCCATGATCGAAGCCGTCATAGAAGCCGGTGCAACCGTCGTCAACATCCCCGACACCACCGGATTTACCTTACCCGATCAATACGGCGCGCTCATTCGCAGTCTCAAAGAGCACGTGCCCAACATCGACCAAGCCATCATCAGTGTGCATTGCCACGACGATTTGGGCTTGGCCGTTGCCAACACCATTGCCGGATTACAAAATGGCGCGGGACAGTTTGAAGGCACCCTCAACGGCATCGGCGAACGCGCGGGCAATGCCGCCTTAGAAGAAGTGGTCATGACCTTGCGAACACGCCAAGACGCGATTGGTTTGGACACACGTATCAATACCAAAGAACTCTACCGCACCAGCCGCATGGTCTCCGATGCGATGGGTATGCCCATTCCGGCAAACAAAGCCATCATTGGTGAAAATGCATTTGCACACAGCTCTGGTATTCATGTGGATGGTGTACTGAAAGAACGCACCACCTACGAAATTATGTCGCCCGAAGATGTGGGCATGTCTCAATCACAAGTGGTGCTCACCGCTCGAACAGGTCGACACGGTGTACGGCATCGTTTGGAAGCATTGGGGCATTCTGTTTCAACGGAAGAATTGGAACAAATTTATCAACGCTTCTTGGTCGTCGCAGACAAAAAGCGCGAGGTTTTTGACGACGATCTCATTGCCATATTGCACGATGAAATTCGCGACCAGCCTGAGGTGTATCGGTTGGAAGAATTTCAAATTACAACGGGTACCAAAGCTATGCCAACGGCATCGGTCAAATTGCGCGAAAACGATCAGGTTACGGAAGGTGCCGCATGTGGTGATGGCCCTGTAGACGCGCTGTTTGGTGCCATTGCATCTGTGGCCAATATAACCCCTCGGTTGGTGGAGTATGACATTCGTTCGGTTACCAGTGGCACAGAAGCCTTGGGTGAAGTCACCGTAAAATTAGCAATAGAAGAGCGTCAAGTTATTGGACGAGGTGCTGCTACGGATATTATTGAGGCCAGTGCAAAGGCCTATATTGATGGATTGAATAAATTGGCGCGGTATTTAAAAGGATGAAATATGATGGATACATATCGTTTTCAAGAAATCGAAAAACAGTGGCAGGAGGTTTGGCAGCGTGAAAGGACACTGAATGTCGAAGAAGCGCCGGACAAACCCAAGGTTTATATCTTGGATATGTTCCCTGGGCCATCGGGGCCGTTGCATATGGGACATGTGAAAAATTATGGGATTGGGGATGTGGTTGCGCGGTATCGCATTCGACAAGGGGACAATGTGTTTCGGCCTATTGGGTGGGATGCGTTTGGGTTGCCTGCCGAAATTGCTGCCATTAAACATGGGGTGCATCCGCGCGAATGGACAGACAAACACATTGCCATACAATCCCAGCAATTCAAAAGCTTGGGCATTCACAATGACTGGTCTGCAGAAATCAACACCAGTGACCCTGAATACTATCGCTGGAATCAATGGCTGTTTTTAAAACTGTATGAACATGGTTTGGCTTATCGAGCTGAACGATCTGTGAATTGGTGTCCGCAGTGTCAGACCACATTGGCCAATGAAGAAGTCATTGCTGGCGCTTGTGAGCGGTGTGATACACTTCACCACATAATCACAATCAAATGTTTGATACCAAAGCGGTGCAAAACTGGTTACCCGTTGCAGACTATGTGGGAGGCAAAGAGCATAGCGTGGGGCATTTGATGTACGCCCGATTCATCACCCACTTTTTGAACGACCTGGGTTTGATCAATTTCACCGAACCCTTCACACACTTGTTCAACCAAGGTGTGGTGGGCAAAGACGGTAGCAAAATGTCCAAATCACGCGGCAACGTCGTCAGCATCGAAGACATGGTCACACAATATGGCGCAGACACGGCACGCATGTTTATCTCATTCGCCACACCACCCAATCACGATATGGAATGGAGCGACGAAGGTGTAGCGGGCATCCATCGTTTTTTACACCGCGTTTGGCGAATCGTCTGCAATGTCCAGGAACAGTCGCCTGATCCAGTCACAGATGAAAAACTGAAACGCGTAATGCATCAAACCATTCAGGCAGTAACAAAAGACATGGACCGGTGGCAACACAACACTGCCATCAGCCGATTGATGGAGTTGACAACTGCCATTCAGCAGGCACAATCAGATCATACAGGCGACACACGTGAAGCCTGCAAAACACTGCTCTCATTAATCGCCCCTTTTGTACCTCACATCGCAGAAGAACTGTGGCACAGATGGGGGCATACATCCAGCATCCACCAAACACCGTGGCCGACGCCTGACACCAAATGGATCACCGACAAGACCATACAAGTTGTTGTTCAAGTAAACGGCAAAATGCGCGGTACCATACGTGTGTTGCGATCATTGGAAAAAACAGCTGTCATTCACAAAGCACAAAACAATAAGCGCATTGCGCCATTGTTGGAAAAACGGGTTATTCAAAGAACCATTTACGTGCCCAATCGATTGGTCAATTTTGTGACAGAGAAATAAATGAAAACCCTATCCACAAAAATCCCCTGACGAATGTTTTGTCAGGGGATTCTGTCTTATCAATGACCTTAAAAAAGTCTATTCTTTGGCCTTACCATTTGAGTCTTACTTCAAAACGACAAACTCACCATTCCCTTTTAGCGCAAAGCAGAATCCAGTTTTTCTTCAACGACGGGTGGAAACTCGACCTTATGAAAACGATTGGCATCAAATGCATAATCTTCACCGCTTTCATCTACCACACGAATATATCCATGTAACGCGGCATCTTCTTCTGGAATGACACGATACACTTTTCCAACTTCAAGGGAAGCTTCATAGCCTGCATTATTGAGACAAATCACAAAATGTGGAGATCTTTTTTCTGTCATAATTTTACCCAAGAAATGGAAGTTTAATTTTAAACTCTTTTCGACCTATGCCATGTGCTTCATACCAATGAATTTCGGCAAGACGGATGCTGTTGTCAAGTAGGCGAATGCGTGCCGTTCCTTTGAGCTTACGCCACCTGACCGGCCCATAAAACTTGCTCAATCGGGTGCGATCACGCACACTTGTACCTCGTGCAATGGGTTGTATATTTGTGATTTCACCAATAATTTCAAAATCCATGTTATAAAACCCGTAAAACCAACACTGGACCTCACCTTTTACATCGCCCCAAATGAACAAATCGTACCCATAGGTGAAAAAAATGATCGGACGTTGACCAAATTCTTTTTCCAAACCATCGGTATACAACTTGGCCTGAGCGCACCCAATGTCTGTATTTTGGGCTGTCTTCTTGGTTTCAATCCCCGCAGGTGGTTTGCCAGTGTCATCTCACAACACATAATTAGCACGTCCCGTGCCAGATTTTATGGGCTCATGGGGTATCATATACCCAGTATCTAAGACCTCCTTTTCTTTAGTTAGATAAATTTAGAACCGTTGTTTGGTTTCTTATTCATCTAACTCAAAATATTATAATTGATATTTTTTATTTTAAATACAAATAAAAACAATTACTTATACCTGTGTTAGATTATTGTATATTTCTGCAAAAAAAATCTAACAATAGACTTGCACGTAAATGGTTATATGCCTATATTATGACCGTTGGCAATAGACAGACATCTTTTACTTAAGATAGACAATCATCGAACTAACGGAGTAAATAAATGGCTTTTGCCTTTGATACCAATTCACAGCCACAAGACAAATTCAAATTTCTTGTCGGTTTGCGCTTTGAGTTATTTTACGCACTCCAAACGCTTACGCATCGCAATATGCCTGCTTGTGACGATGGCAAACGCACAAGTATGCATTCGGGTTGGAAGCAAAAAACCCTTAAAAAATTACCCCAAGCTTTCCATGACAATTTCAAAGCATTGGGTGGGTCACCACACTTTTGGCCTGCCATTGCCGATGCTTTAGAACATTGCCCTATTGAAGCTTCTTTTGATGACATCATGATCTATCTTGAAGCCCTTGATCCCGCAGATTTTCGCGAATCAATCTTGGTGGGCACCTTACATGAACAGGACATCGTCACCGATTTGATTTCGGGTGCCAAAGATTTGAGCCATGTGTCAGAAAATGCACCAGAGAATGAACAAAAGTGGCTCGAATTTTTGGGCTTAAGGCCTTATCAGCCAGACGCCGACATTGTGCAAGCGATGAACTGTTTAATCCACACACCCGAGGCGTTCAAAGCCACACTCATGGATACCCTTCGTATAGTTTGGGATATCGAACTTGAGTCGGTCTGGTTGTCTGCTCATCCACAGTTGGTTGCGTCTATAGAAGAAAAGAAACGATTGTTTGAAAGCTATACTTTGCCAGAGTTTTTAGAACGTGCCTTGGGCAATGACAAAACAGTAACGATGAAAATTGATGAAGAAAATCAAACCCTCGTTTGTTGTAAGGGGCAGTTCCGCATTCCGTTTAATCGATTGGGCAATTTTTCTTTAATGCCTTCCATCTTTAACAGCATGCGATTTTGGACATTTTACGAATATGGTGATTATACCACCATCTTTCTGCCCTATTTTGAGGCCGCCATTGTCATAGAAGGCGATGAAATTGCCTCAGACAACGTCGTACCGATCGCTTCCAATGGCAAACGCGTACCCAAAATGAATCCGTCACTTATTTTTAAAGCCTTAGGTGACAATACACGCTACGCCATTATTTCTCACATTGCACAAAAACCGTGCACGGCCGCTGAGCTTTCAAAAATATTAAAAGTATCCAAACCCACCATTTCACATCACGTACAACTGCTGCGTGAGGCGGGGTTGTTACTCGAAGAACCTGCAGCACGCTCCATTCAACTATCGCTCAAACGCGAAGTGATTGAGCATTTGTCCCAAGCAACGATTGGAAATTTGTTTAGCAGTGTCAATTAGATGAAACCCGTTGTCTTTTATTAGGTCTAAACTCCGGAAAATATGTCGCTGATCAGCGCAACGCCACAAAAAAAACCTCTGTGCGCAGGATGCACACCGAGGTTGATTAACCCATAGGAGGGTTGGCTTTGCGTAACGTAAAAATAAAATAGAGTGCCCAAACCTACTTGCAAAAATGCCTGGTAAGCTCTAAAGCAAGTTGGTTTCCCCAGCGCAGGGACCGTAATAAAACGGGGGCACTTTTGTTAATATAACAGACATGCCTCCATTTGCAAAGTGTTTGTATTCAATGGAGGTTAAAATGTTAAAGCTTATTCAAAACAGTGTATGGATTACGCTTTTGTTAACGGTGGGATGTGGTTCTGAGGTATTAAATTCATCCCAATCACCTGATTTATCAACCATACAGGCAGTGCAACATTGGAAGTCTTGCCCGGTGAATTTGAAATCGCAGTGGATCACCCCAACTTCCAGGCCATTACACTCACCACAGTACATGCAGATATGGCACACGTTGACGTGGGTGAAATTCAACTCACCCCCATAAACAAACTGGATCGAACACCTTAATAACAATATTGCGTCCGCAAGGACGCCCGATGGGTAGTGATTGATTGAACCCTTTCCTTCTGCCCATCTCTTAGAAGCCGCCAGGTTGCCCGACTTGGCGGCTTCTTTTTTTATGCCTGAAAATACGACCGTGGTCCACTGTGTGGCGGAATGCGGCTAAACGCATCGGTATTGGCAATTGTCATTGCAATACCCAAAGGTGCCGCATCGGTATCATCACAGCGCACATTAAACGTCGTGCCCCCCCAACGTGTACCCACGGCAAGCACATCAAAACGTGTGAACCGCTCTTGAACCCGATCAAAAGCAACATGCCCCAAAATGTGCGGTTCAAAACCTCGTTCTTCAATCAAACAACACATTTGTCCACGGCGATAAATCGATCTCTGAGGCGGTTGTGTACACCACGTCCCATTTTCCTGAAGCTTGCCCCCCCCGTGCAGCGTCATATACACGTGGTCAGAGTCCACATCCGTCACATGAAGTTCCAATGCCACATCTTGAGGCACCTCCTTGGACCACGCCGGTGTTTCACCCCGCACAATATCAAGCAAATGATGGCGCACCAAACGACGATGAATCGCTTCTGGCAATGAAAACCGGTCCCCTTTTTGAACCCCGTCAGGCACAATCGACAGCATCTCTTCACGGGTTATCCACACAAAATCTTGATTGTGCGCCGTGCGATAAACCCCATCCGGGCGCGTATCTACGCTGCGAGGCAGATCCGTACAGCCCAAATGCAAAACCAATCCGTCTTCTGGATACTGCCAAATATAACGTTCATCGCGATTAAAATCGCCAATCTGAGACACGTCTTTTTGCGTCGTACGATTGTCCCAATTGCTCAGTGCTGTCGTAAGCATATCCAGCAATTCATCCGGATCAGCCGTATGACGCGAACCCAAAAGTTCGCCATCAATCGTAGCCACAAATTGCCCCTGATGACATTCACCGTGCTCGGTTTGTGCCACTTGATCAAGCGCATCTTCAAATGACAGCTTAAAACGACCTTGCAATGCAATTAGGCGAAAGCAACGTCCTTCGTCATCATCTTGACGTTGAAGGCTATTGATATTAACCGCAGCATTTACAAAACGTTCATTTAATAAATTGATGATACGAGGGTCTGAATATGTGCGCTCACGGCGCACAACACCATTGTTTCAGACACAGCCAATCGGATGCCCATTCATCGCCCACAAAAAGAGCGGCTTATTTTCCTGTGCTGAGCGCTGCCGAGCAGGCCACAGCTCGGTTTCCCAAGCGATCTCAGTCCAACGCTCAGTTTGCGGTTTGGGCAAACACCGTGCAAACAGAGCATCAAAAGTATCTGGCGTCAACGCCGGTGGCAGGTTTTGAACGGTATCGTTATACATAAACACACTCCTTTATGAATTATCCCTCTAACAATTCTTCTGCATACGCAAACAAAGCCGGTGTGCCGCCCGTATGAACAAACACCACCGTTTCGTCTGATCCAATGTCGCCTTTTTTTACCAAATCAATCAGTCCAGACAATGCTTTACCTGTATAATTGGTTTCGAGCAAAATACCCTCTTTTTGTGCCATCAAACGCACAGCAGCATTGCCTTCGGGGGTATAATACCCATAGCCTTGTTTACCCACATAAGCATTGCTGTTTTCAATATCAGACCTTTCAAATTTAAGATCCACGCCTAAAATATCGGACATTTTATTCAAAACTTCAATAAATGCCACCTGAATATCATAGGACCAAACAATAGGGGCAATGCCTACAATTCGTGTGTCAACACCCAACATTTTTTTACCAAAAATCAAACCAGGTTGTGTACAACTGCCCGAAGATAAAAGGATCGTCGTTGGTTTTTCACCCAATGCCTGGCACTGTTCCAAAATCTCAGCCATGCACAGGGCATAACCCATTGCACCGTAGGGCCGATTGGCTTTTTGCATCACTATAAAAGGATTTCGACCCTCGCGCTTCAATCGATTCATTAATTCATCTTTGGCATCATCCAAAAGCTCCTGCGTTTCCACATCAACCATTTCAACCGACGCACCGAGTAAATTATCGAGCAAAAGATTGCCTTGTGTGGTACCACTCTTGTGATCTTTCACCAGTGCAAGTGCACAATCCACACCTAATTTTGCTGCGGCCGCCGAGAGCTGTCGGCAATGATTAGACTGTGACCCTGCCCCGCCAATAAGCACGTCTGCACCCTGTTCAAGGCCTTGTGCAATCGTAAATTCAAGCTGCCGAGTCTTATTGCCACCAAAGGCCAAGCCGGTACAATCATCGCGTTTGATATAAATTTTCGGCCCACCAATTG
>JBLHJX010000143.1:0-13647 GCA_047619225.1 Candidatus Latescibacterota bacterium | reverse complement strand
CGCATAATCCACCCATCATCTACGCCTTGTAAAAACTTCTCCATCTGATATTGCTTCAACCGGGAGCCCGCCTGGAGCGAGTCCCAAAACGCATCAAAGGGTGTGTCTGTCAAAATTTGTCCCAAATGAAGACCATTCTCTCGGGCAACACGCTGCACAATATCTTTGTGCAATGCATGTTGGTGCCCGCCCGGACAAGGTTCTTGTGCGCCTTTCACAGTACCATCAGGGCAAAACCACCGAATGCCCTGGTAAGGCCCGCGAGAATCTTCCTTACATGCCACAACCAATCTTTTGAGTTCTGCCACCGAAACCAACGCTGCCCCAACAGCCCCCACCGAACCAAACCAGAACAGCAAAACCCAAACAAATTGTGCGATCATATTTGATCGTTGTCCTGAGAGAAATTTGTCATTTCGCATTTGCAATATGATATCCTTTTTTCAGCGTCTTTTTAATTTTCTGCCCCACGCTCTGTTATTTCATCAATCAAAGCCGTATTGGGTAGGGTGATGATTTTTGAATCTTCTTTTAAGATGGTGGTACTTACCGTGCCCACTTCTAAAATTTCACCCGTTATATTTTGAATCTGAATGGTTTGCCCAGGAACAAACATGCGACGAGCATACAGACCAGACACGATATTTTGCGCAATCGTTCGGCTCCCCATCCCCAACATCAATGCAATGCCAAATCCAGATGCACCCAGTAAGATGGCAAATGTTATTTCGAGCATACTCGATTTAATTTCGAGCTGCGTAAAAGCCATGACAATGACGACCACCAAAACCATGCTGTGAACCAACCGACCCAAAAAATCTGCAAACTCAATACCTGCATCCTGGGCTGCACCACGTACCAAGCCCGATATAAACCGAGCAAAAAGAGCCCCCAACACGGCAATTAAAACAACCGCAATGACGTTGGGAATAAATGCAACCAGCCGTTGTAACATGACAACAATGGCAGTCAAACCCAATTGGTGGGCTGCAGATAAAAAAAACGTCAACATCAAGAGCCAAAAAAACAGCCTCCCGACAAACCAGGAAGCATCATGTTTAAATCCTGCATTCTCCAATAATTCAGCAATGCCTGCACGCTCTGCCAGCTTGTTAAACCCAAGCCGATCCAAAAGGCGGCTCACCAAATACCCGCACGAAGTAATTCAACAAGAACACTGCTGAAACCTACCAAGATCAACGCAATAATATCTCGGTAAATGAATTTTCTCTGCACTTGAGCGACCACTTGCTTGACAAATTGATCATCCAAGTGATCTGCGGTCTGCTTTTCTTTATCCTCTGGAACTTGCCACACGTCAACGTTTTGTTTTTTCTGATTCACTTGTCACCGCGCCCAAAGCGTCTGAGATATTTGAAGAAACCATAAACTCATTTTGCTGGCGTGCGTTCTCAAGTATCGTTGTGAGTGTTTGTTGCACGTCTCGTAAAGATTGAGCCATCTCATATCGCTTGAGTTTCATTGTGCATCTTCCTTTTCAGTCGTGCTGTAGAACCCTGTTACACTTACATAATCCACCACCAACCATAACCGCAATGTCTTATTCCTTTTTGCGCATGCGTTGCAATTGTTTGTGAGAATCAGCCTGCTTTAATAATCCAATCGCGCGATTTCCAAGCTCGTCGGGTCCAACCGGTCTTTTCAAAATACCGTTGATGCGCAACCGAATGGCCTTTTCTACCAAAGTTCGTGACGGTTTATCAACAATCAATAATATGGGCGTATACACTGTCCCTCGTGTAAACCTTACCATACGACACAAATCCAAACCTATACCCGCTTTGGCATTGGTATCTACCACAATAAGATCGGGAACATCTACGCGAAGATGTCGTTCCAGGGCCTTAGAATCGTCAAAAGCAAACACATGAAGCCCACGGTCACCCAACGCTTGGATCATTTCTTTACGACTATCATCCAAAGACACCAGGGCAACTTCGGCGTCACGATCTAAATTCTGCGGATCAAGCAGAGCCCGAAACAACACCCGAACGCGCTCGGGTATCACGGGCTTAATCAAATACCCATCGGCCTTAAGATTCGTTAAAATCTTTTCGGCAGCCTCAGACACTTGGCCCGTCATCACCAACACATGAATATGAGGAAACTTTGCCTTAATTTCCGCCAATAAATCCCACCCATTGATGTCTGGCATCATCAATTCTGTCACCACCAGATCCACAGACATCTTCTTCAAAAGAGCCAATGCATCGTCCTTCGAACACACTTCCGTAAGGTCATAACCGGCCCCTTTGATGACATCCGCAAGAACCGCTTGATCTTCACCCGGCTCATCGACCAACAGTATGCGTCGTATTGTTTTGTTTGTCGGTATCATACCATGTCCTATTTGATGGCCTTCGGACCGATCACGCCTGCTGAAATCACAAATTTCAAGGCCTCTTCAACAGTCCACCCCGGATCTCTCGTATCTTTCTCCTGAACCAAGAGCACATTACCCGATGCTGGATTTGGTGGCGTAGGCACATACACTTTTAAAAATGTCTCACCATGCACCTGATCGGTCAGGGTGCCCGTCACAAACCCCGCCGTCCAAATACCCGGCTTCACGCACTCTACCAAAACAGCTTTTTGAAAGACATGTCGGTCAGACATAGAAAATGTATCGGACACTTGCTTGCCAATCTGATACGTTGTCTTCACCAACGGGATACGCGAAGTCACCCGTTCCACCAGCCCCAAAATGCGCCTGCCAATCACATTGCTCGTAACAAACCCCAACAGATAGAGTGCGACCAGAAGCAAAAAAATGCCCAAACCGGGAAACCGCACCCCAACATGCTCCTCCAACAAATCCAACACACGTTGATCTATAGACGTATATAAAAAATGCACTGCAAAAATAGACAGTGCAAACGGAATACTGGCCAACAACCCACGAAAAATAAACGTCCGAACATGTTTAACAAAGTCTTTCATAATCAATCCTTAAAAGGGAACCAATGCAAGCCGAACCAACACGCTGCCACGGATATCGTGCAATAATTCTGATGGATATATAATAACGTTCTAACGTTCCAACGTCCCAACGTCCCTATGTCGACTTTTCACCAATTCATCTCGCCTTTGTTTTGCCAATTCGCGCATATCCACCACGTCATCAAATTCGTCTACGATCTCCTGTCCCAACATATTTTCAAGCACATCTTCCAACGTCACCACACCAGACACACCACCAAATTCACCCAATACCACAAACATATGTTGGTTGCGTGCTAAAAACAGTCGCAGCAATTGATCCAGTGGCAAATCATCTGGCACAAAATGTACAGGATGCATCAACTCAGACAATTGGGTATCGAACTTGTCCTGCCCAATCGCCGTTAACACTTGTCGCCGGTGAACAACGCCAATAATATCTTCATCGTTCTTATCATAAATAGGAATACGTCCATGTGTCCATGTACCAGCTTCTTCCCGAAGCTCTCCAATGGTGAGTTGACCGCTTTTTGAAAATATCACAATCCGAGGCGTCATCACATCTTCAACAACCGTCGTCTTCATCGAAATGATATTTGTAATGGCATCCACTTCCTCTTGTGCCAGAGTACCCGTCTGTCCACTCAACCGGATCATCATTCGGAGCTCATCCTCAGACATATGATTCTCCTGATTACCCTTTGAAATTAACCCTGTTAGCTTGCGTGTAAACCAGACCAATGGTGACATCACAGTAACCAATAATTGCAAAGGTCTCGCAATAAATCCCGACAATTGCCGGCTATACACAACCCCCGCAGTTTTGGGAAACACTTCAGAAAACATCAAAATCAAAAACGTAAACACGGCGGAAAAATAGACCACATAAGCATGTCCAAACACCTCAAGCGCAGCAGCACCCGCCACAGCAGCACCTGCTGTATTTGCGATGGTGTTGAGCGACAAAATTGCTGCGATAGGGCGATCAACTTCCTTGCGAAGGCGCTGCAAAATAAGCCCCGATGCACGGCCTTCTTGAACCAATGTCTCAATATGCCCAACCGGCACAGAATACAGTATCGCTTCAAACAATGAACAAACCGCCGATGTAAGCACAACAGCAAAAACAATAATTGCGAGTTCCATCATAATGACTCCCTTAGTGTTTCTTGAGATAACCCACCAGTATATCAAAAACCTATGGGATTTTCGAATGATTCCGCGTGATTGTTTAAGGCACCAATTTATCCAACATCAAACTGGCAAATCCCAATACAAATAAGAAGCCACACATGTCTGTTAGTGTTGTCAACAAAGGCCCTGCTGCCAAAGCTGGGTCAATCTTCATCCCCCGCAAAACCAAGGGAATTAAGCCACCCAGGCAAACAGCCAACAGCGTATTGATCATCAGTGCAGAACCGACCACAAGGCCCAAATAAATATTTCCCTGCCAAAGCCATGCAACGGTGCCCAGCAAAATGCCCAAAACCAATCCATTCATCAACCCAACAACCAATTCCTTAAAAAAGACACGCCATACATCTTGCGGTTTAATCAGCCCCAAGGTCAGTTCACGTATACTCACCGCAACAGCCTGATTTCCCGAACAACCACTCATGTCGGAAATAATGGGCAAAAAGACAGCGAGAACAATGACCGCCGAAAGCGTATCTTGAAAAAACGCAATCACGCTGGCAGCGATGATGTTCAATACAATATTAACACTCAACCACGACAACCTGCGAAGAGACCGAGAAAAGAAGCCCATACTGCGCAATTCTTCTCCACCCACAATGCCGCTCGTTTTTAAATACACATCTTCTGTTTGTTTGCCCACCGCCCGATCTACAGCGGCCCGTTGTACCACACCAACCAGCCGATCTTCGTGATCAACAACCGGAACCCCCAAAAAGGCATAGCGATCAAATACACCGTGCAAGTCGTCTATATCCATATCCGCAGGTACAGAAACCGGATTGGGAATCATCAATGATACCAGCGGGTTTTCTCTCGGCGCAAGCAACAGATCGCGAAGACGCAAGACCCCAATCAACTTCCCATCACCAGAAACAACGTAGCCATATTGCACATCGTAATGAGCATAAATCTCTCGGTTTGCCCGAAGATCATCCAACACATTGGCGATGAGAACCTCATCCGAATACGCCAAATATTCGGTAATCATCACGCCACCGGCTGTATTTGTTGGATATTGCAACAAATCGCGCACATCGGCAGCCTCGCTGGGTGCCATTTCTTCTATAATCGCTTCCGCATCAGAAACACTCAGCGCGCCCAAAATATCGGCCTGTTGGTCACTCGGCAATTCGTCGACAATATGAGCAGCCTGCTCGGGTGACAGATGCTCAATCAAATCAACCGCCTGAGCATTTGTCACCTCTTCAATCAAATCGGCAGCATCTTCAGGTTTGAGCATAATCAAAAGCTGTGATTGATCGTCTTGCGAAAGCCGAGAAACCGCATAAACAGTTTCCATCGCTGACAAACCATCGAGAAATTGATCTACTCTTTGTGAACGCCCTTCCGCTATCAATGCTTGTAATATTTCCCAAGGTTCAGGTTGATCAGACATAGAGATCTCCAAAATACATATTAAAACCCTTTCTAAAGTTCAAACTTTAATTGCAATGTTCGTGCCATCGTTCAAAATAGCCTCATGATGTTTTTTTTCGCCATTTCAGGGAATTATCAAAGTCATTTTGTCATCCACGACCCATCTCTGGACAAAATGACCACGCCTCCCAAATAACAGAAGAGGCCCCCTGAGGTACATCCCCTCGCTCAAGGCAATCCAAGTTTTGACATTGTCTTGACATAGAAAGGTCTATCCACTACCCTGTAGAGTAACATTTCGGCATCAAAGATCACCGTTAGACCCGCAGCTCACCTTCTACGTAAGGTCGATATGTCTCCAGATCTTCACATTCTCGTTGCCGACAATGACCCAGACCATCTCAATTGGGCCGAAGCGTTCATCCGAAAGGAAACAGGCGCAAAAATCCATCGCGCCGAAAATGGCCTGCGTGCGCTTGATCTTATAGAGGAAAAACCCATCGACGTCATCGTCGCTGATTTGGACTTCTCTTTAATTGATGGTCTCGAAATTTTGCGAAGCGCGTCGGCTCAAAACCCACCGATACCGATCATTCTTGTAGCCGACACAAAGGAAATGGTAGACTCAGCAATCGCATCGCTCAAAACAGGCACCGTCGACATTGTCTCTAAACCCGCCGCCCCCCAAGATCTTCGAATAGCCCTCCAACGCGCCCTCCATCAACGCAAGCTTCTCGTTGGTTCCAGCGAAGCCGTTCCCAATGAAGAATTCACGGGTTTGGGTGGGCTTATTGGCACGTCGCAGGCGATGCAAGATATTTACGACGATATTCGCCGATGCGCCCCCTTCAAAACCACGGTTCTCATTTGCGGCGAAAGCGGCACAGGAAAAGAACTCGTCGCCCGTGCCCTTCACGCTCAGTCACCCTATGGCCAAGGCCCATTTATTGCACTCAATTGTTCCGCCATGCCACACGAGCTTGTTGAAAGCCAGCTTTTCGGCCACGAAAAAGGAGCCTTTACAGGCGCATCGACACCGCGCAAAGGTGTCTTTGAAGCAGCTGAGAGCGGCACCCTCTTTTTAGATGAAATTGGCGACCTCCCCCTCGAAGCCCAAGCCAAATTACTTCGTGCCGCCGAAGATCACCAAATCACACGACTGGGCAGCAACAAGCCCATCGACGTCAATGTTCGTCTCCTTGCAGCAACCAACGTCGATTTAGAACAGGCCGTTTTAGATCGAAGATTTCGCGAAGACCTCTATTATCGCCTCAATGTGCTCAACATCACCCTTCCGCCTCTCAAAGAACGGGAAGAAGACATTCCCATGCTCATACGTATGTTTCTCGACCGTTTTGCCCGAGAAAACGATATTCAAGCCAAAATCATTTCTCCCGAAGCACTCACCGTGCTAACACAATACAATTGGCCAGGCAACGTGCGTGAGCTTAAAAACATGGCAGAAAGAATGGCCGTCATGTCTCGCACAAACACAATCGACATCTTAGACCTGCCTCCAAACCTTCACCCAGAACACCCCAGTGACGTCATTGTTCAAGACGAAGTGGTGGCTTTCACAGGTCTGCCTCTTGCCAAAGTTGAGCATATCCTTATCGAACGTTCTCTTAAAAACAATGGAGACAATCGAAGACTAACCGCCAAAGTATTAGGCATCAGCCTGCGCACCCTTCAGCGCAAGCTCAAGGAATACGGACAAGAAGCATAGATATTTGGGTCTATAAAAAATCAGCGCTCAGTGACTTGCTCACCGAGCGCTTTTTTGCGTTTTGCGACAGAATGCCGACCCGTTGGGGCTGCTTTAACGACACGATGTCTTCCAAAAAGGCGCCTTGTGCCAATATCCCTGCCTTTTTCGGTGTGGCACGAAATTTGATGTGTCTAAAAGAAGATCCGATCACCTCAACCCATTTTGGGTACCTATATGATACCAATACCCGTTAGAACCGAAAGTTTAGATCTTGTAGCGGCCCTTCGACGCCATGGCACAGCACAAGAATTTAAACAACAAGCACAAAAAATCCTCCGCACCAGTCAAGCTCATTTGGCAATGATGCGCTTGGCCATTGAAACAGACGACGCCCAAAATCTCGAAAGGTTCGCCAGTTTATTGGTCAACACATTCACCCTACTCAGCCCACCCGCCGCGCTGGACCTTTCTCTCATGCTCGAACGCCAAGGCCGCGCCAAGCAACTCACTGATGCCAGTCAAACAATCAAACTTCTTGATATAGAATTCAACAGACTTCAAACGACCATTGCCAACCTATAAAGCGTCTTAGGAACGTTTCTTCCGACGGGCAAAAACAAACATATACACACCCGAAACCAGCACAATGACAATGGGAATATTCTGTAAAAAACGGATCCCTGTCGCACCATATTTGTCACGCGCAAAAGCAGACCAATCTTGAAGCGTCTGGTTTCGAATGGCCGGATCACGCCAATTGAGAATTAATGCTTGAGCCCCCTCTTCATCTACCGGCATATCCCCGATTTGATCCACCCCACCATCCTTTATCATCGTATGCCATTTTTTCTGTAACTGCTCATGCACATCAATAATCTGAGTCCCCATCAAATCATTCACAACACCCCATCGGGCCGAGCCTGTTGGCGCATCATACTTGAAATCTGAATGCCACACAAATGGGTTTAGCTTCACAGCACTTCGATCACCTACTTTGTCATACAAGGCAGGCAACACACTAAATTTGCTCAATTCAAATGCCTGAGGCCCGTCGGGTTCTCCTTGTCGCAAGAGCCACAGCTTTTGCCCAGTTTCCGAAAGCACAAAATTGACAAAGTGTTCGGCAATCTGTTGATTGGGCGCGCCTTTTAACAAGCCAATGGCATCGCCATTGACCAGCGTTAATCCTTCTGGCATCACAAAACCAATCATGTCTTCACCTGCTTCACGCACCTGTGCCCAAGCATAAGAATCAATGGCCAACCCATAAGCAACCTCACCCAATGCCACGTCTTTGGGTGTTTGTGCCGCATTGCTTGCAAAACCACGCACATTGGCACCCATCGCCGTCACAATCTGCCACCCACGTTCCCAGCCATAGGCTTGTAATATAATTTCATAGGCCATATGTACACTGCCACTCTTTCGAGGATCTGCCGATCCCACCCACGAAAAAACCTGTGGATGCGCCAGATCTTCCCAGGTATGTGGTTCCGGCAAACCCAATCGGGCCAAGACAACTTTGTTATAAACAATGCCAAAACCTGCCATGGTTGCCGCATACCACGTATAATCCAAATCATACAGGGGCACCCCATTGAGATCCGTTTGCAGTTCTTTCAAAATTTCTTCAGGCACCCGATAAGGACGCAGCAATCCTTGCCGTTTTAATTCAATATAAGGATCTGTTCCCCCACCAAAAAACAGATCGACACCAATGCCTTCAGGTTTGTTTTTATATTCCGAACGAATATACTTCAAAATATCAGATGCACCTCCCACATCTAACCATTTCAAATAAACTTCACGCCCTGTTTTAACCTGATAGTCTTTCTGAAACGCATCCGTAAATTCCTTGCGAACACCTTCCCAATGTGGCGAAAGCAAAACCAACTCGTCTTGTGCCCACACAGGGAGTGCACACAGTGTAACCATGAAGGTCAAAAATAGTCGAATCAAATCTCAATCTCCTTATGATTCGGGTCATTGGCCCTGCCAACTACGCCCGAAACAACTCACCCATTCGCCGTCCCAAGAACTTACCCGCCAAAAACAAACTCACCATCAGCAACAACATACCCAACACACCCAATGCACTTGCAATATAAGGCCCGTCGGGGCGGCCCAATAGGGCATAAATAGCTTTGGTAATTGGGTAATACCGCTCTTCCACAGCCAAAATCAAACTGTCACTCACTTCCAACATCGCAAAAGAAAAACACAAAATCCCACCGGCTACCAAATTGGCAAATACAAGCGGCAAAGTAATCCGACGCAATGTTGTTGCCGGCGTTGCACCCACGTTTTGAGCGGCTTCTTCTAATGTGGCACTCGTTTGCTGCAAACCCGCATATGCCGACCGCACCATATAAGGCAAGCGGCGTACCGCATACCCAAAAATCAACAAGGGAACGGGATTGACACGCACATCTAAAAAAGTACCCGAATAGCTTGCCACATATCCAAAGGCAATAATGATGCCCGGCACAGCCAAGGGCAACATGGTCAACACATCCAAAACTTGTTTGCCCGGCATGCGGGTTCGCGCCAACAAAAAGGCCACCCCAATGCCCACAACAATATCCACCACAGTACTGAGTGAACTCAAAAACAAACTGTTGCGAATACTGCTTGCAGTAAGCGAATGGTCAAAAACCATGCCATAATAGGCGCTTGTATAGGTTTCGGGCAATGCGGTCATAAACCAACGTTCGGCAAATGAGGTGAGCACCACACTCATATGGGGGATGAGTGCCAAAGCAGTGAGACCCAAAACACCTGTATAAATAATGGCCGTCATAGACCCCGAGGCCGGGCGCACCGCCGATGCCACATGCCCGCGCGCCATCGTTTGATACCGACCTTCACCCATCATCATTTTAGACAAGTAGAAGAATCCCACCGACATCACCACCATCACCACAACCAGCACATAACCCATCGGGTTTTCGTGGATGTCGCTCAACATATTAAAAATCTGCACCGGCACCACTTGCCGATATTCAAAAATGAGCGGCGTACCCAAATCGGTAAATGCCCAAATAAACACAATAGATGCACCTGCAAAATAACCAGGCAACATCAAAGGAAAGGTTACCCGTCGAAACAGCGTCCACCCGTTGGCACCTACGTTGCGCGCCGCTTCTTCCATACTCGGGTCCACATTGGCCAATGCTGCCGCCACATTCAAATACATAATGGGGTAGAGATGTAAAACCTCCAGTACCACCACCCCGAGCATCCCACCCCCACCAAACCAGTCAATCGGTCCATCAACCAATCCCAAATCCATCAACACCAAATTGATCGACCCAAAACGCGAAAACATCTGACGCATACCCACAGCCCCCACAAACGGAGGTAAAACCATGGGCACAAGCATCAAACCACCCAATATCGATTTGCCTTTAAATTCGTATCGAACCATGGCAATAGCGAGCGGAACCGTCAATATCGTTGTGGCGACCATAACGGCCAACCCAAGATTCACGCTGTTGAGCACAATTTGCCACTGCTGTGGATCGCTGAACAAAAAACCAAAAAACGCCAACGTAAATTGACCATCAACCCACACCGCATTGGTCAAAATATACAACAGCGGATAGATCATAAATGCGCCAAAAAAGACCACCAATCCAATCAAAAAAACAAGCCGCATAGGTGTTAGGTCATAGCGCCTCATATCACATCCTCTTTCAGTATGACCACGTGGTTGGGCTCACACGACAGCCGAACCGAAGCCCCCGCATCGGCCAAAGGTTCTGCCGATGCATAGGCCAACGCTTTCCATTCATCACCATTTTGTAATTTGAAAAAATACTGTTCATGATTGCCCAAGAAAAACACACGCAACACCTGAGCATCAATCACATTACCCGTTCCACCGTCTAATGTCACCCGAATATGTTCGGGCCGAATCGAACACCCAACCGCATCACCCACGGCCACATCGGCCTCCAACGCAGATACCATCGGGCCCAGTGCCGTTTCAACCGTGATCTGACCATTGGATATATCTGACACGGTGCCAGAGATCAAATTGGTTTCGCCAATAAAATCGGCCACAAATCTACTGTGTGGGCGATGATATACCTCACGCGGTGCGCCCAACTGGCCAATCTTGCCCCGTTGCATAATGGCCATGCGATCTGCCATCGACAACGCCTCTGCCTGATCGTGTGTCACATAGACCATCGTCAGATCCAATTCCTCGTGAATCCGCGCAATTTGATCCCGCATTTCCAAGCGCAAGCGCGCATCCAAATTAGACAAGGGTTCATCCAACAACAACACATCAGGTTCCAAAACCAATGCCCGACCCAATGCCACGCGTTGTTGTTGCCCACCCGATAATTGGTTGGGTGATCGCTCGGCATAATCGTGCATTTGCACCATTTCCAATGCCTTCGATACCCGCTCTTCGCGATCCTTTTCCGACACCTTGTGCATTTCCAAACCAAAGGTCAAATTTTCACGCACCGACATATGCGGCCACAAGGCATAGTTCTGAAACACCATACCCGTATTCCGTTTATGCGGTGGCGTGAGGCTCACATCTCGGTCATCAAACAAAATCCGCCCACCATCGGGAAAATAAAAACCTGCAATCATACGCAGCAATGTCGTCTTTCCACACCCCGATGGCCCAAGCAAAAAGAACAACTCACCTTTTTCTATGGTAAGCGAAACATCATCCAACGCGCGCACATCACCAAAATTTTTCACTGCATTTTCAATCGTAATCCGAACCATTTTATACTCCTACACCCGCTTAATTTTCACCAATGAAAACACCCATTGAGAACCTTGCACTATATAATGAGCCTTACACGACTACGCCAAATAATCGGCATCCATCTTTTTAATGCGCCCACGGTTGTGTTGAATGCGGTCTCGAACCGTGCTAAAAACATCATTCAAAGGCCCTTCTTCAAACGACAAAACAAAATTGCTTCCCACAATCAAACTGACTTGCTCGGCCAAGACTTCCTCTTTCTCAACATCATAGGTCAGCAATTTTAGCACAATATACAAATAGTCATCAAACGCTTCGATCTTGGGCCGCTGTTCGGTGTTCATAATGTCTTCTAATACCAGAGCATGCAAGCCAAAGTACTCTCCCAATTGCTGAATGGGTTCCAAGTTGTGTACGCCTTCTATGTGAAGCCATGTCACACTTGGCAATTCTTTAAAGGGCAAACAAGTCGCAAGGTCTTCAATGGCCAAAACCTGAACCTTCGTCTCGTCGTAATCCACGAGCGTAATACGAGTCGTCTCATCCCTGTCGGCACCAATATGCACCAGTGTTCCAGGTGGAAGACCGCGTTTTTGACCGCGTCTTGGAATAAACTTCATTTATCGCGTCTCCATCATTCAGTCCTCTTCTGTTGATCTTCATATTACTTCGGCGGGTCAAGCAGCAATCCGCCTTTAGACCCACCAAACAGCACATCCACAATGGTCTTGATCACCTGTCACAAACCCATCGCAAACCCGATTGAAATTCAAACATTAGGGCGACACCATCGCATAATATCTGTGTCCATCTGGAGTTATTTTTGAATTCTCCGAGCTAAGTTTGGTCTTGGTTCTCATTCAGGAAAGCCGTTCGATCTGTTGCCCGTTCAATAATCTCGAGAATTGTTTTCACCACTTCTGGTCTTTTTTTTTCTTCTCCAGGCAAATGATAAAAAGCCACTACGCGATCCCCTAAAATTTCAATGCCATCTCGTTTAAAAAGTTCACGAATACGCGGCACCATTTGTGTATCAATCACCCACTGCTGTACAGGCCACAGCAAACCGTATAAACGAACAAACCATTCACCCGTCTCAAGTTCTACCAACCCTTTTACCGTGGGTGTTCCAATGATAATTTCAGGAAATTGTTTTTCAAACTCGCCGCCAATTTTTTCTAACAACACCCCGGCCTTTTCTGCCTGATTAAGCTCAGCAATCGCCACGTCAATATTGAACTCAAACGCACCTTTAGCATACCGGCCAACCAATGGTATATTGCGGTTTTGAAAAATCACTTCCGCACCAAAATAATTCCGCAACCGCGTCGTTCGCAAACCCATGTCTTCTACAATACCGACCTGTCCCGAAATTTCTACCATATCGCCTACAGAAAACTGGTTTTCAAATAAAATAAAAAAACCTGTAACCACATCTTGCACCAATCCCTGCGAACCGAAACCCACCGCAATGCCAATCAACGATAAAGATGCCAAGTAAGTTGTATAATTCACACCCAACTCGCTAAGAACATATCCCAAGGCCGTAAAATAGACCACATATTTAGACACATTAATGAACAACCCGTGTACAGTAATAGAACGTTTATGATCTCGAAAAATGAATTTGAGTGGCCCCCAATTCGAATACACCACCAACCGGCTGATC
>JBLHJX010000142.1:0-13759 GCA_047619225.1 Candidatus Latescibacterota bacterium | reverse complement strand
GGAACCGGGGTGAGGTCTCTTCGAGTGACCCTTCAGCCTTCATGAATGAGGCACAAAAGGTTGGGTTGATGACGAGGCCCACAAATAACGAGGATGATAGGGTAATGATGAGGGTGATCGGCAAATACTTCATGAATTCACCCATAATACCAGGCCATGCAATCATGGGCGCAAAGGCGCACAGCGTTGTTAGGGTCGATGTGATCACTGGCCAGGCAACTTCTGTTGTTCCAATGTAGGCACCCGCGTCTGACGATTTGCCTTCTTGTCGGTGTCGGTAAATGTTTTCAACAATCACAATGCCGTTGTCTACCAACATACCCAATGCAAGAATGAGGCTAAAGAGCACGACCATGTTTAGGGTGATGTCCATTGCAGAAAGGACCACAAAGGTCATCAGCATAGAAAAGGGGATGGCAATGCCCACAAAAACGGCATTGCGCACACCCATAAAGAGAAACAGCACAGCAACAACCAAGATCAGCCCTGAAATAATGTTGTTTTCAAGGTCTTTGACCATCATGCGAATGTCTTTAGACTGATCGCCTAAAATTGCAATTTGGGTTCCTGGGGGGAGACTGGGGAGTGTTTCATCAAGCAGTACTTTGATCTGATCGGCAATGCCGATCAGATTTTCGCCACTGCGTTTGATTATCTCGAGTGTGACACTGGGTTTTTGGTTGAGGCGGGCGTATGTGGATCGGTCTTTAAAACCATAGGTGATGTCTGCTATCTCGCGTATGTAGATGGCGTTGTTGTCTTTTGAATCAATTAAAAGCCCGCCAATTTCTGAGACGTTTTCGAGCTCGCCGGGTACTCGCACGGTGTATTTGTAGCTGCCCAATTCCACACTGCCACCGGGTAAAGACAGATTTTCGCGGCGAATGGCGTCAACCACATCTTCAATAGGTAGGTTATAGGCAGCCAGTCTGTCAGGGTCAACATCCACTTTGACCTCGCGTTCTAAACCACCAGCAACGCGCACTTCGAGAATACCCGGGATGGTCTCGATCTCATCGGCCAAATCTTCGGCAATTTCTTTAAGCCGAATGAGACCATAATCTCCAGAAAGGGTCACGAACATCATGGGGATGTCTGAGAAATTGATTTCCAAAACGAAGGGGTCTTCGGCATCTTGAGGCAACTCAGGTTTTACCAGATCCACTTTGTCTTTGACGCGCTGAAGCGCGATGTCAATATCTTCGTTTGGGTTGAACTCAATGGTGATTGATGAGGTGCCTTCAATGGATGACGAACGGATGACTTTGATGTTTTTTATGTTCTGCACTTCTTGCTCAATAGGGCGTGTGATGAGATTCTCAATGTCTTCAGGCGATGCGCCAATATACACGGTATTGACGATAATAACGGGAATGGTAATGTCTGGAGATGCTTCTCTGGGCAGGGTGACGTAAGACACCATTCCCATGATCACTAAGAGGACCACAAAAACATAGACCGTAATGCGGTGTTTGAGGGCATGTGCGGTCAATATCATGGCGCCAATTCCATTTGTATGGGATCTCCGTCGATAAGATCTCTGTTGCCCTTGACGATGAGCTGATCTCCAAATGCCAGGCCGCTTTTGACCACGACTTTGTCGGTTTCTGCTGCACCCAGCTCAAGGGGTCGCAAATAAGCTCGGTTGTCAATGGCCACAAATGCAACTGGACCTGTTTCGCGTTCTAAAATGGCCTCACGTGGGGCCACCACAACATGGCGGTAGGTTTGGCGAAGAATCTTGAGTTTACCCAGCATGCCCGGTAGAATGCGTGCATCGGGGTTGGCTAGGTGCACTTCAATGGGAAAGACGCGTCGTCTGTTGTCGGCAGCTGAGCCTATTTTTTCGATGGTGCTTTGGAATATTTTACCTGGAAAAGAATCCAAGGTCATGGTCACTTGGCGATCTTTTTCAATGTCGACGATTTCAGCTTCTGAGACCCAGGCCTCAAGCCGCACACTGTCGACTTGAACCAATCTAAAAGTGGGGCCGCCTATGGGCACCAATTGGCCTTTGTCAATCAAGCGCTGAGCGATGTGTCCGTGAAATGGGGCGCGAATGTTTCCAAAATCGAGGCGTGTGCGAATGGTTTGCGCATTAGATAAAGCCCTTTGATAATCGTATTCAGTGCTTTGGTGGGCTTGTTCAGAAATAGAACCTTCGGCCATGAGTTTTTGACTGTGCTTAAAATTGTAGGTTTGGAATTTTAGGTTGGCTTCGACTTCAATGCGCATCTGTTCAAGCACATCCAGCTTGAGTTGTGCCAAAATCTCACCGCGCTCAACCCGATCTCCTAAATCTTTGGCGATATTCCCAACCACACCCGATTCAAGTGCGCTGAGGGTCACATCGTACCAGGCTTTGACAGTGGCAGGCAAGCGACTGTATTGAATCAGTGAGTCGGGCACTAGGGTTTGCACCGCGACGTTGGTTTGGCGTGTTGGCGCGTTCTTGTTTTCAGACGGGGCTTTTTCGGGGGAATCTGGGCCACAGTGGGAAAGGGCCAAGAGCAATAAAAAAAGTGAGCGGCGGAAGATTTTTTGCATCATATTCCTCAAGGGTGGGTGACTGTGTCTTCTCCTAATATACCCATACGGTGTTCCAAGCGAACAATCGCAATGGCCACATCGCGTTTGGCTTGTGCCAACTCGGCTTCTGCGCGTTGCACAGTGAGTTGGCCGTCGATAACCTCAAGTTGGGTGCCGATGCCATTGTCATAACGCGTTTCTGCAATCCTGAGCCCCTTTTGGGCAAGACCTATGGTTTGTTCTTGGGCTGTTTTTCGTGCCATGGATTCGGCCAATAGGTGATGGGCTTGAGAAATCTCGAGTTGAATGCCACGTTCTGTTTGTAAAAGACCGAGTTTGGCCCGCCGGGTGTCGGCTTGGGCTTGGGCTACTTGGGAACGCGTTCGAAAACCGTCAAAGAGGGGCACACTTAAGTTTAGGCCAGAGAACCAACTTTGGCGAAAGTCATCTGTTGAGAATTTGAAGCTTTCTCTTTGGGCTTCCCACTGACCGTTAATGACCAATTCTAGTTTGGGGCGCGCGTCTGACCGCGTCACAGTTTCGGCATTTTGGCGCATGGATATGAGTGCGTTTTGTTGGCGCATTTCTGGGCGAAATTGAAGTCCGAGCGCAATGCGTTCGTGTTCTTGTTTGGATAGTATGCGTGACGCTGAGCGGAATGTGCCAGTGATCTCTATTGGGGTCTCAGGTGCAAGACTCATTTGATTTTTAAAGGTTAGGGTTGCAAGCTTAAGGTGGTTAGACGCTCGAATAGAGTCGGGGCGAATTTCTGAAACTTGGGTCTGCGCGCGAAGTAAATCGTATTCGGAGACACGACCAGCTTGGTAAAGTCTTTGAACGCGAAGATAATTTGCTTGGGCACGGGACAGTGAGAGCTTGTTTACGCTGAGCAAATCGTGGGCGAGTAATAAATCGTAGAAAGCGGTTTCGATATCGTGGTGAACACGTTGTTGAATGAGGCGGATGTTTTCAAGCGAATAGGAACGAAATTGGCGTGCCACACGCATAGAGGCAAAGAGCTTGCCGCCAGAATAGAGCGTTTGGCGAATGCCTAGGCTCCCTGTGAGGTTGTTGTGCGCACCAATGGTAACGGATTGATCTCCAAAGACAAAGGAGGGCAGGAGCCAGTTGCGGTTATACGCAAAATTTGCATCTAATTGGGGGAGTCCGTCGGCAAGCGATTCACGCACGCGCTGGCGTGCCGTTTCTAAGTCTTGTTGGGCAATGAGGAGGGTTTCGTTGTTTTTCTGTGCGCGTAACAAGCTTTCGGAGAGGGTCAATACAAGAGGAGATTGGGCGTGCGCTGAGAGGGCTTCGGCACAAATTAACAAACAGAGCGTGAGTATGCGTGTGGTCATGGGGTTGCTTCAGGTAAGCATGGGTAGAAAGCGGAAACCTGAATATACAGGAAAGCAATGTGTTGGGCAAGATTGGTGATGCTGCGCGGAGTTTGGTGAGGTTACTTTTTCTTTTCGTCTGCGACTTGAATATGATTTCCTTGCATTTTGGCTTCGTCCAAGGCTTGTTGTGCCCGTGCATACAAATCATCGAGGAGGGCTTTTACCGATTGACCGCTGGATTGGGGAAGGGTTGCCACACCCATGCTTATTTTGAGCGATAATGCGGCTCCATCACCAAAATCAAATCGCCGGGAGGTGAGGTCTTTGTGAATCATTTCGGCTCGTTTACCCAATTGGTGGGTGGTCATACCTGAGATGATCAGCCCAAAGTTTACACTGTCGAGGTGGGTGAGGCGCTCGCCTTTACGCAAAAGTTCTTTCACACTTTCTGCGACTTTGCGCAATACATCATCGCCACGTTTGCGCCCGTATTTGCCATTGATGCCTTCAAGCCCTTGTGGTGCCAGAAAAACACACCCTAAGGATTCTTTTTTGGTAGCAGCTTGCCTGAGTGCCCCAGGTAAAAAAACACGGGATAACATCACGCGGTTGGGCAAACCCGTCACATCTGAAAAGCCGGCCAATTTCATCCATTTTTTATTGTCGGCGTCTAATTGGGCGATACGGTCTTCCAGTTCTTTGGTATTGCCCTGAGGCACATCGAAGACAGAAGGCTTGGGGGCTTTTTCGTTGGACGTAGGCGCAGCCACCTCAGGTGCCGGTTCTTCTTTTTGAGCAGGTGCCGCAGCTTTTTTGGGGGCCGGTGTTCGTTCTTCGATTGGAACTGTGGCCCATTTTTTTTGCAAAACACGGAGTTCTCTGCCTCGTTCCCCAGCTTTTTCTAGGACCTCTTTTGCTCGATTAACAGCACCACCCACAATGGACTTGTCGTTGATGATGCCCATGCTTTTTGACATCACACCACTAAAAAAGCTCATCCCTTTTGTGAAATCTTCCTCTGCCCCAGACAGTTCATAGATCCGGTAGCCGATTTCCGCAATCAAAGTGGTGAGTCGGAGCGTGTCTTCTAAGGCATTGGACTGCAACTGGCTGTAATTCCACTCAAAGTATGCCAGTGCGGTTCTCAGGGCAGATATTTCGTCAATGGCCAATTGTGGGCGTACGGGCAAACTGTCATCGGTTGGGAGAGATTTGAACCATTCTGTTGTTATTTCTTCGCAAAGATCGCGAATGACCGACGTTTGGGAAAATTCAGAATAGAGTTTTTCTTCATCGCGGTAAATCCAAGCTATGCGAAGATAAAAACGGGCAAGGCTGCCTGGCACTGGGCGTTCTTTGAGGCATTCGGAGAAGACGCCAAGATAGAATTGTACCAGCATCGTGCCAAAGATATCATCGGAGGGAATGCTGGTACCTAATTGGCGCGCCACGCCATGTTGCTGGGTGGCAGAGTCAGAGATGGTTGAAAGCGCCCCTTCGCGAAATTGGCTTCGAAACTTGCGTTCCGTTTTTTTCCAAGTTCGAAATTCGGTGTCGTCGATTTGCCCCGTAAAATAACAGTTTTTGCAAATGGCCCAAAAATAGTTTAAGGGCGTTAGCCATTGGGGAAATTCAACCTCTGCGCGCCATCGGACACTGTGTGGATGGCCGTCAGGTTCGGTTTCTCGGGCACTGTAGATATCGGGTTTTAGTCTTGGGAATACATTTTCTGTATCGCATGCAGGACACTTAACGGTGTATTCGCGACAAACGTGGGGTGTGATAACATCAAGTATGCTCATGGGGGTCAACCAATTTCTTATCGATTGCGTCGCATGGCCAGGAGTTCTTCTGCACGACGCTGGGCAGCTGTTTTGGCACCTGTAGCCCCTTGGCCTGCACTGCGGGTTGTATCGTAGAGTTGTTGGGCCGAAAGTGTTCTTACTTCTCCGGTTCCAAATTCAATGGCAACAGATTGTTGTATTCCATCGTCAAGTAATTTGATGTCTTTAATGCGCATGCAAAACCTCCTACCTGGTAGTGGATGCCTCAATCATGAACCACCGCAGAATTTACGTGGAATCAGGGGCATTTGTCAAGGGTTTAAAGGTCGGCACAGGCAAGCAGTTGGTCAACCAAGTGTGTGGCTTGTCGGGCTTGCCAAACATCATGAACACGAACCAGGTGTGCGCCCGATAAAATGCTGTGAGTCAGTGCTGCAATGGTGCCGGGCAAGCGATCTGCGGGGTCTACTTTTTTGGGCCCGGTGAATTGTTTGCGGGATGGACCCACTAAAATTGGGCATTGAAGCGCGTGGAAATCGCCAAGTTGTGCGAGGATCTGGATATTGTGCTTATAGCTTTTTCCAAACCCAAACCCGGGGTCTATAATCAGGTTTTCTTTTGCAATGCCTGCTTGGAGGGCTGTGTGCATCTGTGTTTTAAAAAAGGACAGTATTTCATTGATGACATTGTTATAGGTTGGGTTTTTTTGCATTGTTTTGGGCGTGCCTTTCATGTGCATTAACACAACCGGCACGCGATATTTTGCAACGATGGTGGCCATTTGGGGGTCAAAACGAAATGCGCTTATGTCGTTGACGATAGATGCGCCCGACTCGATCGCCCGCCTTGCGACCTCGCTTTTGGTGGTGTCAATAGATATGGGCGTACTTACTTTTGTTGCCAGTTTTTTTATGACGGGCACTGTTCTTTGGCATTCTTCCTCAATTGATATATCAACAGCACCTTCACCGTAAAGCCCTTTGGGGCGTGTTGATTCGCCCCCAATATCGATGATGTCGGCCCCTTCTTCGATCATTTTTGCTGCACGATCAAGTGCCAATACAGGGTCGAGGTATTTTCCGCCATCAGAGAAGGAATCGGGTGTTGTGTTAAGAATACCCATAATTCGGGTGGTCTGCCCCAGGGTAAGGCAGGTGTCGTGGCATGTCAGTTGGTATAAGGGACGTTGCATAAAGTTGTGTTAAAACACAGAAAGGGATGGCATCATGCCATCCCTTTCTGTGTATTTCCTAATGGCTCAGATCAATTTTGTGGCAATGGGTCCTCATCACCAGGCGTGTTTTCATTTGTGTCTGTTTCAGTTTTGGGTGTTTCTTCTGGTTTGCTTTGGCCATTTTCTAGAGGGACTGGTTTGACAAGTGTTTCACCCGCAATTAATTTGTCAAGTTGTGCATTATCCAAAGTTTCAAACTCAAGCAACGCTTCGGCAAGGATATGAACGGTTTGCAAGTTTTCCGACAGCAATTTATCTGCTTTGGCTTCGGCTTCCATCACGATCCTTTTGATTTCTTCATCGATCATTTCAGAAACGCGTTCGCTGTAATTGTGGCGCTGGGTCATTCCGCGGCCCAGAAAAACTTCATCACTTTGCGAACCGTAGGCGATGGGACCCAATCTGGGGCTCATACCCCAGTCGCAAACCATTTGTCGTGCAAGTCCTGTTGCCATTCGGTAGTCCTGTTGTCCACCGGTTGTGATTTCACCAAAAACGATTCTTTCAGCAACGCGCCCGCCCAAAGCATAGGCCAAAACTGCTTCGCAATAACTTTGTGGATAGGTGTGGCGGTCATCGATCGGCACGGTGTGGGTGACGCCTAAGGCCCGCCCACGTGGAATAATGGTGACCTTGTGCAACGGATCACTCTCTGGGATCAGTTTGGCGACCAATGCGTGACCAATCTCATGATAAGATGTGAGCTTTTTTTCGCTGTCTGAGATCACCATGCTACGGCGTTCTGCGCCCATCATGACTTTGTCTTTTGCATTCTCAAAGTCGATCATGCCAACGCGCTCTTTTGCTTCCCGTGAAGCCAATAATGCTGCTTCGTTGACTAAGTTTTTCAGGTCGGCACCCGATAAGCCTGGTGTTCCCCGTGCCACAACTTTTAACTTAACGTCTTCTGTTAATGGAACATTGCGGGTGTGTATTTTGAGAATACCTTCACGCCCGCGCACATCGGGTAAGTCCACAACCACTTGACGATCAAAGCGCCCAGGGCGTAGCAAAGCCGGATCGAGCACATCTGGGCGGTTGGTTGCAGCAATGAGAATGACACCTTCTTTAGATTCAAAACCGTCCATCTCAACAAGCAATTGGTTGAGCGTTTGCTCGCGTTCATCGTGGCCACCGCCAATGCCTGCACCTCGGTGCCGGCCCACGGCATCAATTTCGTCTATAAAGATGATGCAGGGGGCATGATTTTTACCTTGTTCAAAGAGGTCACGCACACGAGAAGCACCTACCCCCACAAACATTTCAACAAAGTCGGAACCACTCATGCTAAAGAAAGGCACCTCGGCTTCGCCCGAAACGGCTCGGGCCATATGCGTTTTGCCGGTACCTGGAGGGCCAACCAACAAGACACCTTTGGGGATGCGCCCGCCCAAACGCTGAAATTTGCGAGGGTCTTTTAGAAATTCGATAATTTCCTGGAGTTCTTGTTTGGCTTCATCTGCGCCAGCAACATCATTAAATGTGATCTTTGTTTTTTCTTCAGAGACAAGTTTGGCCTTGCTTTTACCAAAGCTAAACGCACCTTTGGGGCCGCCTTGCATTTGGCGAAGAATGAAGAGCCAAAGTCCTACAAACAGCAACCAGGGCAGGAAATTGAAGAAGACATTGAGCCAATTAAATGGCTTGCTCTCAAAGCTGAAGTCCACGCCATTTTCGAGCCACTCGTCACGGGTTTTTGCATCAATCACACCCACATTAACAACAAAGTCTCTATATGCACGCTGGGGGCCAGCGCCTGGAGGCGTGATCTCTTCTGTGATAAGCTGTCCGTGAAACTCATTGTCAATAATGACGGCACTTTGGATTTTTTGGGCATCTAAGAGGGTTTTGTATTCTTTATAGCTGAGCGTAACATCTGTGGTGGGGTCACTGCCGAAAAACTTAGAGGCAAAAATCGCAACCAATACAAAGAAGATCCAAAATGCCAAGGTTTTGGAAATACGATGCCAAGGACGCTTACCATCTCCTTCACCATTGCGACGATTGTTATCATCACGACCCGTGATAGAAAATATAGGACGTGGAGGTTTCTCGTCTTTCTTCTCGCTCGATTTTGAACCCGTTTGCTCTTCTTCTGGTGGTTTTGTTTCTGATACTTCTTGGTCTTGTTCCCGGTCTTTGGGATCTGCCATTTTTACCTCAATTCGGGATGGGTGACAATACGTTGCCACCCTCCCTCAAAGATCAATTGCTGGATGTGTTTTGTTTTAGACGTGATGGGTGCATAATTTGAGCGACGCAAACCAAGCACCCAAAGAATTTGATTATCGCCTACCAATACTGGTATCTCTTCCCGCAGCGGTTTCGGGATCTTGTGCTCAGAGAGAAGCTTGTTTATTTTTTGCCTGCCCGAAAAACCAAAGGGTTGGAACCGATCCCCTGGTTGAACTTCGCGGATAAACAGCGATGGCGGCAACTGATCTGCGTCAAAAAAAACAGTATATGCATCGTTGGAATTTATTGGCGCTGTGTTGGGTTTTGCATGTCGTGTTGCAAGAATGCGGGCGTTTTGGATGGGAAAGGATGTGTTCCCCTGAAGGCAGATAGGCACATTGAAAGGTGGTGCAGGCCGTACTAAAAGTAGGAGGCCATTTATACGATGCGCTGATAAGTCTGCTGAAATTTGAATATGTGCTTGGCCTAGGTCGAGGCTGTCTAAAAGCCTGTTAATGCTTTGAAATGTAACAGTATTTTCGGAAATGCCAAGCTCAAATAATGCCTTTTTTAGAAGTCTGCGCCGAAGTGATATATGATAACCGAAAATCTGCTTAACATCAAGAATTATTTTTCGGTTAGAACAATATAAGGCTACCTTTTGAAAGGCATCTTGGCAAAGGTTTTCAAGGAGTGCATCATCGTCTTTTGCCAAGTGACCCAACCGTGTGAGCGCAGATTCTATTTGGGGCGCATAATGGTTTTTGATAAGGGGTAGCAATTGGTGGCGAATCTTGTTCCTAGCAAACTTTAGATCGGTGTTGGATTCATCGACACAAAATTGAAGGTTGTGATGGGCAACATATGCTTCAATTTGAGACCGGGAGACATCCAATAATGGCCGAATCCACAACTCTTGGGCAATGGGTCGAATACCTGAAAGGCCTGTTAAGCTCGTGCCACGTAAGATGCGGAATAAAATCGTTTCAGCTTGGTCGTTTTTCGTATGGCCCAAAGCAATACGCGAAGCACCGATTTTTTGTGCGAGTTTGAGAAGGAAATCCCGACGGGCTCGACGCGCAGCATCTTCAATGGATCGCTTTTCTTTTTTGGCTAATTCTGAAACCTGCGCAGAACCCAGGGAAATGGGTATATCCAGCGCATTGGCAGTCTGAGTCACAAAGTCCGCATCTTTTTGGGCATTGGCTCTCAAGTTGTGATTCAAGTGCGCGACATGAATTGTAAATGGCCACTCAGTGCGCAATCTGTAAAGCATATGCAACAAGCTAACGGAATCTGCACCACCAGAAACAGCAATCAATACGACTGTTTGGGGTGATATCAGGCCGTGGTCTTGGATATAGTCTTTGACGTTAGAAAGTAGGTTACACATCGTCATCGGCAGGTTAGACGCAAAAGTGGGTGGATTGGTTTCTTAAGTATAGCACAAAGTGGGGAAACCAGAAGGGCAAAGAAAAACGCCGAATATCAAAAGGTTCGGCGTTTTTAAAGGTGTAAGGATTTTAGAAGTACGTATTGACACGCATTTCAAGACCTTTGAAGGGTAAGACTTGGTAACAAGTTCCGGACGTGCAAGCCGTTCCACCGCGTCGCTCACCAGCAAAAAGTACTGCGTCATAATAAGTGCTGATCCGCGCGTTTAGATTGATGGACCAGAAGGCACGGGTTCCGGTTTCAATGTCAAACGTCTCGGGGCGATCAACTTCAAATGGGTCTGAGGTGCGGTCCATAATCAGTGCGGCACCAAAGCCCTTGGGGTGTTTCCAGGAAATGAGACTGTAGGCGTCGGTGAATTTTTGTGGATCCCCAAAGGGCCGAGATGCGCGTTGGTATTGGAGGTCCAGACCGATGGACTGGCCCGAAGTGGTTTTTTTTTCGGCAATCATACCTGCTATGCGCCTTCTGTTGATGCCTGACAAATCGTCTTTGCCCCAGTTAAAAAAGATGCCAAGGTTTAAGTCACTGAATTTTTCGAGGTCGAAGGAAAAATGTCTTTCTTTAAAGACTGTTGTAACGGTTGGGCCCAAGGTATTCTTGGCATAGGTGACATTGGCGGTGAGGGTCCCCACATTGGGTTGGACATAGGTGGCTTCTGTTTGGTAGCCTTTTTCATTAATTGACAACAACACGTGTGTTGCCTTATTGAGTAAAAATGCGGTGTGTTCGCGAATGAGTGAGGGGGGGTCGTTAAAGCGCAGGCCCATGTTGTCGTAATCTTTAAATTCGAAACTTAGGCCGAGCCTTGAGCCACCCAAGTTGCCAGACAGATATAAACCGTCTCCAACGGGCCCACCGTTGCGTTTGGCATATTCACCGTAAAAACTACCATAGAGTCCAGCCTTGTCCAACGCGGGCGAAAGATCTATGTCTGCAAAACTGGACCAAGCGCCGGTGTTATCATCTCCTGGTGTGTCAGGATTGACATTAAGGATTGTGCCACCCAACCGAATGGGTGACACGGGGCGAATGGACAATTCTCCTCCAGAGACCCAGTCTTGTCGGCGGGCGATGTCGCGAGGAGGATTGCCCGTTGTGGCACCGGGTGGAATATCTCCCACCGCGGGTTGGCCGATCAGAGCTTTGGCTTCTAGATATCCACTGGTCCATGAAGCATAAGCCCCTGCCATATCTTGGGTGGGGGAATATCGTAAACGATACAATTGGCTCTCTAAAACCACGCCCGGAATCTCAAATGCACGGAGTGTGAGACCGCGCCCCAAGATCGCGTTATAGTTTCCCACCTCGAGCCTAAAACCCTTGTGATTCCACCGGGCATATTTTTGTGTTATTTCATAAACTTCGCGGCTTGTGCCCACTGCGTTGTACACTTCAGCTCGAATACCCGCTTGAAATCCTTTTTGAGAAAAATCAACATTGACTTGATTATAAGCCGTAGACACTGATGTTGTGTCTGACCCAGGGACTTTGCCACGTTGCATTTCAGAAAGGGTATTGATGGTGATTTGTGCGGAGATGGGATTTGCCCAACAAAGGCCCATTAGGAGCAATATTTTACTTATTTTCATCGCCAGCCTCCTTTTTAGGCAAGAGCATTTCAATAGCCTCTATAAGTGGCTTGGGGTCTGAAAGCCCGGCTTGTCGAAGAACAATTTCACCATCGGGGGCTATAAGGATGGTGGTGGGCAGTGCACGAACTTGCATCTGTTTCATAACCCCACCATCACTGTCAATGGCAATCTTAAAGCTGATGTTGCGGCCTCTGAGGAAGGGACGAATGCGGGTCTGCCCCCGTGGACCGTCTTCATTGACCCCAACGACTGTTAAGCCCCGATCTTTGTATTTTTGATGAATCTCATCTAATTTGGGCATGCCTTGGATACAGGGTTTGCACCACGTTGCCCAAAAATCGAGCAAAACAGGGCCATTTTCGAGTAGTTTGGACAACTGCAAACGCTTGCCGTTTGGGGCTGCGAGGTTAAAGTCTGATACGTTTGTCGCTTGCGCGGGGACGATGGTTAGAGAAAAATACATGATAAGCCATATCAGTTTCTTCATCTGGGAGCCTCATTTGTGCAAAATTGGGTGGACATTTGGGTTTAGAAAGAAAATAGGCAAATTCTGTGCCTAAACAAGCATATTGTTAGGCAAGTGTATGGTTTTCAACTTATTAAGGCCAGAAGCTTAGGAATATGTATTCCTGAAAAGGCTTATGTTTCGCTATTGGGGTCATGTTGACATGATACTGGGGATCTGCTTGCAGTTCAAGGTGCCCCTCCCTATATTGAGATTTTTAGGCGCAGGTCGTGTGCAGAGTATCACTTCAACTTAGCCTGATTTTTAGGAGGGATGATGATTTCGATCGGTATTGTCGGTTTGGGGTTTATGGGCATGACGCATTATCGGGGTATCAAAAAGGTGCGCGGGGCAAAAGTGGGTGCAATTTGCACGCGGGACAAACAGAAATTGCAAGGCGATTGGCGTGGCTTAGGTGGTAATTTTGGGGAACCAGGTGGCCAAGAAGATCTGTCGGGCATTCGGACTTACCGAGAAGTTGCTGATTTATTTGCAGATCCCAATATAGACCTGGTCGATATCTGTTTGCCCACCGATCAGCATTGTGAGGTGGCTATCCAGGCGATGCGGGCAGGAAAGCATGTTTTGGTTGAAAAACCGATTGCACTGAGTTTAAAAGATGCTGATCGCATGGTTCGCGTATCTCAAGAGACCGGAAAGTTGCTTATGGTGGCCCATGTTTTACCCTTTTTTCCAGAATTTGCGTACCTCCAAAAGGTAATTGAGGCGGAAAAGTTTGGGGCGGTTAAAGCGGCACATTTTAAACGGATTATCTCATCGCCAAACTGGTCTGCAGGTCTTACGAATATGGCCCGGAGTGGGGGACCCGGCGTAGATTTGCACATCCATGACACGCATTTTATTTTGCTTTTATTTGGGAAACCAGATCAGGTTCGAGCCGACGGACGGTTGGTCGATAACAAATATGCCGAATATTTATCTACAAGCTATCGTTACACGGACCAACCTAATTTGTGCATTACTTGTGCTTCTGGCGCAATCTCTCAGAAGGGACGCGCTTTCACGCATGGGTTTGAAGTATATTTGGAAAAAGCAACGGTTGTGTTTGAATTTGCAACACTGGCAGGTGAACCCAGACTGATTATGCCTGTGACCGTGTTGACGCCAAACGGCAAAGCCCA
>JBLHJX010000141.1:0-13797 GCA_047619225.1 Candidatus Latescibacterota bacterium | reverse complement strand
AATGATCGACCCAAAATATCGTAACACGCCATTTCAATACCACTCATCCCTGTCGAATAATTGGCAAAACGGCTCTTATACATTTTCTGCCACAAATAATCAGGCTGCCGAGGGTCTTCCCCCACCACCAACCGCTTCAATTCTTCCACGTCTCCCAAATTGGGCTTGGTCGCCAATCCACCCGTTGCTTCTCCAAGCCCCACAAGACCTTCATCTGTATACACCTTAATAAAGATCCAATTCTTCCACGGATTCCCCACCACAAACGTTTTCAAATCAGTAATCTTCATCCCACACTCCCATTGAAAAACACCGGGAACCATAACAACGAGTGCCTATAATATCATCTCAATAACCGGCTGTCAACTCAGGATTACAAAAAAATCCCGAGCGTTCAATACGCTCGGGATAACCAACACACTATTCTAAAACTTGAAATCTATCACGAATGATACGTTGCGTATCCTCGTTCGCGCGTCACCAACCGATAACCAACATAAACCAGCAACACAGGAACAGCCAACTTAACCAAAAACATCAAAATACCAATCACCGTTCCCACCAAAGCAGCCACGATGCCCAACGCAATCACGCCCCCAACAATCAGAAACAGCACACCAAATATTTTTGATAACATGATCAACCCTCCAATTCAAACAACTATGATTGCTTCTTGGTCTTCGATTTGAGTGTCGCAATTTCGGCATCGACCTTCTTTTTTTGCTCCAGCTTGTCAAATGCCGCTTCCAATTCGGGGTTGGTTGCCCCTAAGACTTCTGCATAAACCTCGGCAGCAATTTCTTCGTTGGCAACATCTTGGCAAAATTGATCATATCGGGTAAACGCACCCGAATCGGTTATGCCCGTGCTGTTATGCATCTCAGACCGCAACCTCGCTGTGCTTTTTCGCATCACCAAGGCCCCTTGTCGGGTTTTGGCCGATTCTAACTTCACCTTCAACTCGGCCAATCGTTTTTTCAAAGCAGCCGACACCTCACGCGCTTCTTCAAGACCTTGTTCTAATGCTGCAATCACTTCAGTTACAACGACCTTTTGATGCAATGCCTTACGCGCCAATTCCTCTTCACCGGCTTGCATCGCAGCCTCGGCCTTTTGTTGCCATACATTTTCTGCTTCTTTTTTAACACCCAACTGTTTTTCCAACATCTTCTCGTTTGCAACGGCTCGCCCCACGGCTGCAATCGCGTCATCCAGTGCGTCTTCCATATCTAATACCATCTGACGCACCATCTTTTTTGGATCTTCCAACTGAGTCAAAAAACCATCCACTTCTGCACGTACCACATCTGCCATCCGGGAAAAAGTTCCTCTTGCCATATCTTGCTCCTTTCAATGTTATGGTTCAAATCACACCACACACCTTCGCAAGCGCTATGCCAAAAACCATCTCCAAACACAAAAGCGGAACAAGTCCCAAATATATAACCACTTAAAAACTACCTATAAAAAAAACCCGCCCAAAACATTGGTAAAATACGCCAATGAGGACGGTTGAATACACCACAATAGTCACAGAGTACGAAGCGCAGAGTTAAAGCGCTCTGCGCCACTAAGATCCGGCCAACGCGTACTCCAACCTCAAATGCACTTGAGAAGCATCATAAGGTTTGGTCATAAAATCATCTGCCCCCAAAGCCATAGCTTTTTCGGCGATGCGTGCATCGTTCAAAGCGGTCAAAATGATCACCTTGGTTTGGTCACCACGCCCGCGCAATTGACGCAAAACTTCCAAACCATCTAAATCGGGCATAAAAATGTCGAGCAATACTGCATCAAATGATTTACTCGACAATTTAAGCAATGCTTCGTGGCCATTAAATGCGGCTTCGGCAAGATACCCTTGTTCACCCAAAACCTCTAATAAAGTCAATGCCACTTCGGTATCGTCATCAACCACCAACACTCGCCCAGCTTTTGAAGCACGCGCAGCAGGTGCTAACGCAATGGGGCGTTTGGGCTGGATCTCTTCAATGGCCCAGTGCAACAATTGAAACATATCAGACCATTTAAAAGGTTTGGCCAAACAATAAGATACCCCCAAATCAAAAATGCCCTCTCGAACCATTTGATAGGTTGCAAAACCCGACATAATAAAAACTTTGGACTTGGGAGCCACATCTCGAAGTGTTCGAATCACATGAATACCCGACAAATAAACCCGTTGGGCAAAACCAGACTCGCCCAATTTGATATCTACCAGTGCGATATCGACATGATGATTACGCACATAATCTACCGCACTCTCACCTGTTGGCATCATCGCAATGGCTTCTTTGGGATATCCGCGAGCAACAAGCGCTTCATAAATCATCTCAGACAATTGGATCTCGTCTTCGACAATCAGCAATTGTGTGGGCCGGTCAGAAAATTCAAAATGCCCTGGCACAGGTTCAGGAGAAACAGTACCGTCAAGCACCCCCAACCGATTCAACAAATACTCCAGATCGGAATATTGCCAATTCTGGATCTGTGGATCTTTTAAAGCATCGTTATAACACGCCAAACTAAGATGATGCGCCATGTCCATTCTCCCCGACAACACAGTACTCAAAAATAAGAAGCCCCGACCAACAAAACAAAATTGGTCAATATCACCCAACAAAGCAACCTCTTTTTTAAAAAAAACGGGACGTCAGAAGGTTTCCCTTCTGACGTCCCAGTTGATTTCCCTGCGCTGGGGAGTTTTTTAGAAGCCCATACCCACTGTTAACCAGTGATTATCTTGGAAAAATTGGGTCTTGCCATAGGCATAATCGACACGAAACGACCTTTCGTTGCCGCCCATAGGCACGTTGAGACCAAATCCAAACGAGGGGCCAAGAATATATTCTTTGTTAAAACCATTGGGCGATGTGCCACCCAATGCAGATACGGCATAACCACCGCGCAACTGTAACATTTGGCGCACGTCATACTCAATCCCGGCCTGATATTCATCTGTGGCCAGGTTGTTGTTGCGAAATGTTGCAGAAAACGTGGCATTGCCCAAATCGGTAGCTAAGAAATCGTAGGCAATGCCAATCTCAACCGATGTGGGCAATTCTGCAGATGCCAACGATGTGCGAAAAACCCGCTGAGTTGCTTGTGGGTCAGCACTTGGAATGGCGTCAGACAGGCTCACATTGCGATCCAAATCGAGGCCATCAAACCTCAAATCGGGGCCGAAATTGCGCATCGCAATCGCAAGTGTCAAACCTTGGAGTGCGGTTTTGTACTGAAAACCAAAATCAAAGGCCAAACCATTTGCCGATTCTCTCTTGATGCCTTCGTGAATGTATTTGATTGTTGTACCAAATGAAACACGATCAGTCAGCATTTGAGAATAGGTAAACGACACAGTCGAAAATGTCGGGTTTAGCACTTCACCAGTACCTTCGGGTGCTTCTTCTGTGGTCACAAAAATGTCACCCACTGAAAACACCTTTGCACTGACCCCCACTGCAATATCGTCACGCAGTTTGGTGGTAACAGCAAAGTAGTTCATGTTCATATCGGCCATATAATCCAAATAGGAAAATAAGACTTCGCGCTTGGTGCTGCCAAAAACCACACCCGAAGGGTTCCAGTACATGGCTTCAACACCATCGACACTGGCCAAGATGGCACCGCCTAAAGCGGTTCCTCGTGACCCTGTAGGAATGCGCAGCTCTTGAGCAGCTGCCGTACCAATACGACCTTGATCACCTGCGTCGGCGCTTGAAACAACAAGCACACAGCCCAACAGGCATGCAGAAAAGATCTGCCGAAACATATCTATACCTCCTTCATCACAATTCGATTAATAGCCAGTAAGGGTCTCTGCTTCCATGAACACTGCGCACTTCACAAAGTGTGTGCCAATACCTGGCGCATCAAAATGTGCCACATAAACACCACTGGCGACCAACACACCCTGATCTGTTTTCAAATCCCAGGTTTCAAATGACAAATTATTGGTGTGTGAAATTGTGCGCACCAGATCACCGGTTAAGCTAAAGATTCGAATCATACAATTTTTGGGCAAATTGGTAAAACGCATCTGACGAGCCAAAGAACTCAGTTCGTAAGAAGAACGCCCCAAGTATGGATTTGGCACAGCCAAAACCTTTGTCAGATCGGTCTTGGCCAATTCTGCATCATCTAAAATGCCACCCGTGGTGCTAAATGCAAATACATCACTGGTGCCATTGACATGGTTGGCCGCAATTGAAAATGAATCGCCATCTTGTGGGAAACGTGCGGCCTGACGACGTGCGGCAAACACAATGTACATAATAGGTGGCGCAGGAGCATCATTGATCAAACCCTGAGACAACTCTGCAAAATTGGAATCATCGGTTGGCTCGGTGTAGTCCCGATCAAAAATAAACAACCACTCACGGGGGCCACCACCAGCTGTATTGCTGATGCTATTATGAGCTGGACCATAAGCGCCATTGACCAAACCACCCGGTTGGTTGTTTTCTAAGAAACCCACTTCCAACCGACGGTTTTTTTCTGTGTCCCAAGCCGATAACATGATCGGTACACGATCTTGAAGCACATAAGCCCCAGGACCTTCCGTATTGATAATATACTTACTCCAGTCATAGGTATTCACCGTCGATGTCTGATCTGCTGGGGCGGGCGCGGCCCCACCAGCGCCACGCAAGTAGCGCCAACCATAAGACACATTGGCATTATTCAAATCCAATGGTTTGTATTGATTTTCACCATCTTCTTCAACCACGCTGGTAAACCGCAACTCAATGTTCACCAAGTTTGATGGTGGAACAGATGTAGGACCAAACCACTGATTCGCAACGTCGCCCGTAATGGCGCCATTAAACCCTTCAGCACCCCAGTCTGCGCCTGCCCACGTATACCAACGCGCACCCGCAGGAATATCCCAGTCTTTCATCCCCAAAGGAGGACCGGTTACGCGCACCAACAACCCATCAACCACAGGATTGGATTGTGCGGCAGCCATATCGGCATGTTGTGGCATTCCTGAAAGCACGGACTGACCTGTTGACAAATTCACCAAATTCCACAGCGTCGTACCATCCGTATCGCCAAATCGCACTTCATAATTGGCGCCCGTAACCAAACCAGGGTCTACCACTTGCACGGCAACCAGACCGTCACTGGTACCTGAGCTGTGTTGTACTATGCTGTCAACCGAAACTTGACTAAAACTCGACCCAGCCGTGGACGAACGCGGCAAAATACCCGGTGCCAATTCCACTTCATCAGAAAAAGCAATGGGCTGGGTTCGGCCATCATTCAAAACATTCAAAGCCGTTTCTAAGGTCTTTGGTGACTTCCCCTCATTCAAGGAATAAGCCGTCACCGCGTAATAATAGGTTTTGCCTGTTACCAGGCGACCACCCAAAACCTTATCATCATTCAATTCAATGTAATGGCGAATACCAGAGTCACCACCAAATTGCACGGGTTTGTTAATCACAACACCCGAACCAGAATCGAACTCACTATCAAAGATAATGGCCGACCCGTTCACAAGATCGTAGGTAGAAATACGGCGCCAAGGCCCCGCAACAGATTCACCCTGATATACATTATAACCTTCAAAGGTATAATCACCACCACTTGCCACTTCTGAGTCAGTGCCCCAAGTAAGAGCAACCTTACCATTACCCGCACGATCACCCAATGCTGTTATTGTCACTTTGGGTGCAGGGGGTGGTGTAGGCAATTCAAAATTGGCATCAAATGCAGATTGCGCAAACGTATCAAAAAAGCGCGTTGCCGTAATCGACGTCAAACGATCTTGACCTTGCCCCATAATAACAGCGCAAACCACTTCTTGCGTATCACCAGGCGCAAACGTAAACGGCCCAGAACTCAACATCAAACGACGATCGGCTGGGTTTTCATCATTCCAACCCGTACCTGCAACCGGATCGCCATCGACCATGAAAGACTTAATCACCCCAGTAATAGGATCTGTGTGATCAGCCAACCCACCGTCGGCATCAAGACCCTTCATATAATTATATGTCTCTTCTCCTGTTCCGGGGTCTGTACCATTGATGTATTTGTTAAACGATGTCATAGGTAATTCGACACCATCATCACCAATGGGCCCTTTAAAAAAGTCATAACCCACAACAGGTGGATTAGAACCATAAACCGCATCGGTATTGGAACCGTTGTAACAATAGCCCATGCTCGTGATCACATCGGCACCCACCAGATCGTTACCGGCTTCGCCCAAATCGGGGTCTGACCAAATAGACACATAAGTGCTGTCAATTTGGTTGCCCCCTTTGTTGATCATCAAAAACTTCAAAAACACCACATTGCCCAAGGCACCTGTGCGATTGAAGGCAAACGTTGTTTGTTGCACTTCAATACCCAAAGGCGCGGTCTGCATGTTGCTGTGCGAGTTCGCATCGGCATCGTTGTACACAGCCCACAGCGTTTGATCACCCGTAACTTGTGGCGTACCGTCGGCATTCACGGGTGCGCCATCGGCCACAGGCCATGCTGCATAGTCTGGGTTGGATGCATCATCACCCCGTGAGATTTTATACACACGATACCGTTCATCTTGTGAATCGGAGGGTGCGCCACCCGGAAGAATAATACCGGGTGCAAATTCATTGCTATACTCAGCAATGGCCACCCGCGTTTCCCCAGCCACTTTTCCTCCGAGCCAGAGACCGGCAGCAAACACGGCGGTCTTGCCCGTATTCTTTGGAAACTCTAAACCAGAACTTCCGCCAGGAATATCATAAGCAAACGACCCCTGGTTGGTCACAAACATCGAAATACTGTTGATATCGATGACCGTACTGTTGTCAATTCTTGTCAGGCGCTGTTGAACACCACCCGGTGGTATCGCCAGCGCAATGCCAGCCACTCCCACCGAAAGCAATGTCAACGCCAATGTTTTGAAAAAGCGATTCATTTCTGAATGACCTCCAAATAAAGAGGATATAAGATACGAAAAATCAATTACTACTTACCAAAGATGACTGATTAGAAATTCAACCCTACCCCAAAGCGTACTTGGCGAGGGGTATCGAAGTTGAGTGGGTTTTGCTCTTTCAGTGTATACTTCTGCTCACCCAAGGTACCAAACCGAGCCACAAAATCACGGCCTTCGGGTGTGTTTAACCAACCCGTTGTTGAGGCATCACCCGTCGCAGAATACACGGTTGATTCCAAACCGCGACCGTCTGTATTGCGCCCAGTCACATTACCACGATTGAACAGATTAATCGCCCACGCATACACATTGCCGTTGATGCCCGCAATTTTGAAATTTTTATTGGCTTTGGCATCAAATTGTAAAGCCCACGGCCCATAACTGGAGTTAATAGGTCCAGAAGGACGCGACGACACACTCAACGCGGTTATTTCATTAAAGACAAACGTTGGTGTATATGGGAATCCACTACCCGCTTTTACCAACACATTAAACCCAGCATTGGCCAACGGATAACCCCCCATAAATTTGGGGCCATCTTTGTCGACAAACCGATAGTCAAAAGAACCCGAAATCTTATGTCGCTGATCAAAATCTAATGGCGCAACCGATTTGGGAGGTTCTGTCACACCTGCTTGAAATGTCCAGGCAATATTGCGTTGTGTTGACGGGCTGGAACCCGTACCCGTTGCAAAAGACAACGAATATGAAAGGCGTGCACTCGCACGGCCTTTGCGACGCATGAGCATACCCAGGTCTAAGCCCTTAATCGTACCAAAATCGCGGTTGCGAAAAGAGCTAAACGACGCGGGGTTTGATTGAACGGTTGTAACCTGAACCAAATTTTCAACCGCTTTGTAATAGGCCGTAATATCAACACTGGCATTGTCGCTCACCTGTTGCACCAAACCCACTTCATAGGCCGTGGTTTTTTCTGGCTTCAGGTTTGGGTTGCCAAATGCGTAATAATATCCGCCCAATGGAGCTTTGTATTCCAGATAATCTAAGCCCACATACAAATCTTCCAAATTGGGCTGTTGATAGAAGATGCCATAGTTCATATGGAACACCGTCCTATCGGTTACCGGAAAACCCACACCCAAACGCGGGCTGAACTTGTGATAAATACTGTTGCCAGCCAAATCACCCGCATCCAAATTAGAGTCGCCACCCAAAGGTGTGCCTTCATTTGAAAGCACATCGGTGCGTGCATTCAGGTAGTCATAACGCAGACCCATATTGATAATAAGGCCATCGTATTCCATTTTGTCCTGAAGATAAAACGCAGCCAAGATGGGTTCTTTTTTGGTGTCGCGCGTTGAATTGAGCGGCACAATTTCCTGGTTTGCATAATCAAACTCATACCCATACCGGTTGGCGTCTTGGAAACCACCCGGATCATCGGGGCTAACAAATGCACCGCGATAGACCAAAATAGGTGTCACATGGTTATATGAGCGCAAGGTGTGCATTTGTACATCAAAACCAGCTTTAAACTGGTGATTGGTATTGATCTGACTCGTCAAATCAAAATCGATGGGTGTGATATAGAACGAGCTGGTTTGATCAAACTCATCCAATACACGACCCTCATCCCCCACAATGAAACCTTCGGCATCGCGTGAGATGCTTGTTGAATCTTCATCACCCAATGAAAACAGATTTGTTGCATCGAACCGTGGGTTGCCACTGGGACGACCATAATCAAACAAATTGTCAAAGTACAAACCGTCACCCGCAGTGGTGTTGTTATCATAGGCATTGGCTTGTAGAGTGAAAAATGTTTTGGCATTGAGCGTATACGTCAAACTGGCAAACACTGAGTTGTTGAGCTTTTTGGTGCGCCAATAATGTTCCAAATCATATCGATACGTATGATTGTAGCTCAACCGATCTTGAGAAGAGCCGACAATACCCGCTTTTAAATTGGCATTGTCACTCAAGCGGAAACTCAGCTTGGCTTGCCAACCCCAACCATCTAATGAATAGTGGGGCAAAACACCGTCGCTCAAGAGATTATACTCATCTTGGGTCAACAAACCTTCGTCCAATTCCCATTGGTGCGCTTTTACACCCCAACGTGGAGAACGATCCAAACGGTCGCGACGTTCGCCAGACACAAAAAAGGACAGCTTATCGCCGCCCGGAATGACAGGACCACCCAATGTGGCATCGCCATTGTTATATCCAAATGAGGGTGTACCCAACCAACTGCGATCTACAATTTCATCGGTGATAAATTCTGCAGACCCTGTATATTTGCGGCCCCCTTCACGGGTCACAACCTTCACCACACCCGACATCACACGACCGTATTCGGCTTCAAAGCCGCCTACAATCACCGAAATCTGATCGATGGCACTGTTGCTCAGTTGTGTGGCAGAAGCACCTGTTTGCAAATCTTTTTGTGAAACACCATCAACGATATAATCCACTTCAGAAAAACGACCACCGCGTACATACAACTGCCCACCCAGACTTGTGACACCAGCCTGCAATGAGGTGGCAGCAGCATATCCACGGATGGGCATATAATCCAGCTCTTCATTGGTAACCAAACGCAAAGAACTGGTATTGTCTTTTTGAACCAAAGGACGGGGGGCAACCACTTCTAACACGTCAGCTTCTAACGTTTGTGGTGCCAGGGTAAATTCAAGAACAGTGGTCAAATCGGGCAACACTTTAAAGCCCTTCATCACCACATCTTGATACCCAACAAAACTGCTCTTCAGATCGTATGTACCGGCTGGTACATTCAAAATCACGTAATGACCGTCAGCATCGGTAGTCGCACCGAGCATACTGGAAGCACCCTGCACAATAACATTTGCACCTGGCAGTGGTCCGCCCCCATCCTTGTCGACAACGCGACCCGTAATTTTACCAGTTGTACCTGCCATGGCAGATAATGGCAAAAGCATAATCGCAACGAGTGCGATGAGTTTCTTCATGATTGAACCCTTTCCTATTTGAATAGAAACTCGGTAAAAACCCGCTAAATCCCGGCTGTTAAACGAATTAAGTGCTTGCTCTCTCGCTTCACCTCCTTTGGTTAAGACACGGTCAAAAGCCAATGGCCAGATCAATGCACAAGACTTTCATATCTATATGAATGTTCTCATGTGAACATCAGAACATCACAAAGTCAAATAAAAGTCGCCCGTTGTGCACTCACAGCCATAAACGCTTTAAAACCAAGAACATGGGCTAAAATGGGCTAAAATTGAGTTTTACCTACAGTGTTAAGGTACACTAATTGCTATTTTTCAAGAGACATTACAATATCAGAACACGCCAATGTTCTTTTAAACCTCAGGTCGTTGCATAACTTCACCAAAGTTATGCAACGACCTGTTTTTTTACGGAAAATTTACCTATTTACCGTGAGCTTGTCACAATTGTCACACGAGTTCGACGAAGGTCGAACAGCCTAGTTAAATAGAGCATTTTCCAGGCAAAACGTCAAGCAAATAATCCAGAATACGCATAAGATTACCGGTTACTTGCTTAAACAACCGCCCTTTGAGAGGACGAGGAAACAACCTCATGTGCAGGTTTGCCTTTTTGACGGCGTACTTGAATCAATTCCCCCACCACGCTCACGGCAATTTCTTCGGGTGTATCGGCACCAATATCTAAACCAATGGGCGAATGAATACCATCCAACAAAATACGCGAAATGCCTTCAGCTTCCAAATCTTTCCACATCAGTGCCGTCTTTCGCCGACTGCCAATCATGCCCACGTAACCCGCATTGGTTTTCACCGCTTGACGAATAATCGGTTTGTCGTGTTGGTGCCCGCGGGTTACGGCAACAATATAAGACAACTCATCAATGACCAAATGATCTAAGGCCGTATCCATATCTAATGTCAGTGTTTCACTGGCCATTGGAAATCGCTCGCGATTGGCAAACATCGGACGATCGTCAATCACCACAATGCGAAAGCCAACGGTGTGCGCGATTTGAGCAATGGCATAAGACACGTGCCCGCCGCCAAACAAATACAAAGTCGGTTCGGGGCAAATGGATTCGAGAAAAATCTTTTGCACCTGCCCATCAATCTTCAAATCAACAACCTTCAGCAACCCCTCTGGTATCGTATCTAAAGCTTCAAATTCTTCAATCACAGCCTGATCTATCTCAGGGTGCCCCAACCCGCCCCACTTCGTGCCATTGGCATCGATCAACAATTTGCAATGCGCGTCACCACCGGCCACCAATGTTGCCAATACAGCATAACCACGCTCTGCCATGATCCGCGCCACCTCTTTGAGCAAGGCTTCATCACGCCCTGGCAATAAGGGCTCGGTGAAAATCTCGACGTTGCCACCACAGTTGAGACCCTCTTCTCCAGCGTGTTTTTCTGTTAAAATAAACTTTTGCAAAGAGGGGATCTCACTCTCTACGACACGTCGAGCCTCCGCCCATACATCAGCCTCCAAACACCCACCCCCTACCGTACCCACAATTTTGCCATCGGGGCGCACCAACATCTTGGCCTTTTTACTCATGGGTAAAGACCCGTTGCTCGACACAATGGTCGATAGCGCAGCCTTTTCTCCATTTTCTAGTAAGCCAAGTGCTTCGGTAAAAACGTCTTTTCCTGCCATTGTAAACACCTATTAGAATAATATACCTTATTTACTTCCACACCGAACGCAACGTTTTTGCCAATTCGATCAAACTGGCAACATTATGTGCAGGTAAAAAATAATCCAAATAAGGCAATGCGGTCTTCATACCCAAACACAGCGGTTGATAACCCGGTGTGCCCAACAATGGATTGAGCCACAACAATTTGTGAACCCGTTTTCTCAACCGAGCCATCTCTCTACCCATAATGACAGGATCACCGCGATCCCAGCCATCACTCACAATAATCATCACCGAGCGAGAATGCAACATATCGCGAGCAAACTTATCGTTAAACTCGCGCAAGCAACCGCCAATGTCTGTGCCTCCTGCCCAATCGTGCACCTTCTCGGCCACTTCATGCAAAGACTCTTCAATGCCCTTGGTCTTCAACAGCCGAGAGATTGCAGTCATACGCGTCGAAAACACGCCCACTTCCACATCGCGAATCTCACGCTTAAGCGCGTAAATAAAACGAATCAAAAACTTGCTATAACAATCCATCGACCCGCTAACATCGCACAACAGCATCAGCTTGGTCTTTTTAATACGACGGCGCTTCATCGACAATTCCACACCATCTTCACCTAACAACGCATTGCGTCGCCACGTGCGTCGAAAATCCAATTCGCGCCCACGATTCTCGGGCACCCGACGTCTGCTGCGACGATTGGCGATGATGTTCACAATCTCATGAATCACCTTACGGGCCTGCTCAATTTCGCGGTCTGACATAGCCGCCAAATCTTTTGCCATCAGGGCCTCATCGGCACTGTAGCCAACCTCTTCAGACTCGCCATCACCGTCTACATCTTCTTGCATATCAGCCGAATCAACAACCTCACTCACGTCGGCCTGCACATCGAGGTCAGAGTTGCCCCCCACATCGGTATCGGTAAGGGTCATATCTTCAGAAATAAGAGGCGTCGACCAAAATGAATTAAAAACGCGATCAAACGTTTCCAAGTCATCAAACCGCGACACCAATGTTGCCCGTGACGCCGCATAAAAATCGACACGATGTTGCAAATCGATATGCTCAAAGCTTTTGCACAAATCGATCAAATTTCCGGGATTAACTTCCACGCCTTCGCGGTGTAATAGGCGCGAAAAACGCACCACGCGTCCAAGCATTGTTTTTGGCATACCCTATTCCTTATCGTGCATTTGTGCGTTCACGCAATAATTTGGCTTTTTCAATGAGTTGTGGCACCCCATCTTCCTGAATCTTTTCAATGTCTTCTTTGTACTTCAACACACAACCCAACGTGGCATCAACTATTTGGGGATCCAATTCATCCATCTTCATCGCCATCAAAGCCAATGCCCAATCGATGGTCTCGGCAACACCCGGTTTTTTGTAAAAATCACGGTTGCGCAACAACTGCATAAACCCACATATCTGCCGTGTCAATTCATCACCAATGCCTGAAACACGCGACCGCACAATATCCATCTCTTTGTCATAGGTCGGATAATCGATCCACAAATACAAACAACGGCGTTTCAACGCATCGTGCAATTCGCGTGTTCGATTAGACGTGAGCACCACAAACGGCACCTGCTTGGCGCGCACGGTGCCTATTTCTGGAATGGTGATTTGAAAATCGGACAATACCTCTAACAAAAATGCTTCAAACTCTTCGTCAGACCGGTCCACTTCATCAATCAACAACACGGGGCGATACTTTTCTTCGGCTTGAATTGCAGCCAGCAAAGGTCGTTTCAACAAAAATTCTTCGCGAAAGATATTGCGACCAATTTCTTCTTTGTCTGTTCCACGTGCTTCTTCAAGACGCAACTCCAACATTTGCCGTGGATAATTCCATTCATACAACGCCGTACCAGCATCAATGCCTTCGTAACATTGCAATCGAATCAGTTCGGTTTCCAAAATAGTGGCCATGACTTTCGCGACTTCTGTCTTACCAACCCCAGGTTCGCCTTCCAAAAAAATGGGTTTGCCAAGAGCAAGTGACAAATAGATGGTTGTGGCCAATGTTCTATCTGTGATATATCCCTGCGCAGCAAACTGCTTCTCTACCTCTTCTATTGACTCCAACATATCAAACCTTTCTCCTAAATGCGAAAAAACAAGAAAAGAGAAACCCTTCTTTCTCCTTTCCTCTCTCTATTATCTTAGTTCATTGTAAAGACGCACGACGCGTCATATAAGTTTTCAATGCGTCTGTGGTTGTGACAAAAGCCAATTCATCCCACGGAA
>JBLHJX010000140.1:0-13862 GCA_047619225.1 Candidatus Latescibacterota bacterium | reverse complement strand
GAGGTGGATCCCGATGGTCTTGTTGATGAAACTGCGATACCGACTCGGCAAGAACATATATACAAGAGATCGATTGAAGAGCGCACAACTACGTTGGATGTCACACGTAGGGAAGAGCAGAAAGCCCGGTTGCAATCCATGCCCAACAACACTTGGACGTTGTTGTCCAATCCGGGCAGAGCGGCGCCATTGCGAACGTGGGGTTCATGTGCTTTTGATACAGATCGAGGTCAGATCATCTATTGGGGCGGTGGGCATTGCGGTTATGGCGGTAACGACTACGATTTTTACGATGTGATAGAACATACTTGGATCTCAAGCCCTGAAATGCCCGATTATCCATCTCGTGCTTGGAACCGGGGCATCAATTTGGCGGGTGTTACATTTAATGGCGTGCCTTGGATTCGACACGGCCGAAAGGTCTATGCGTATGACCCCGTCAGCAAAAAGATTATCAATACCAAGCTGGTTTATCTTACTGCGGGATACGATCCTGAATCTTTGCGTTCTTGTGCGCCTGCAACGCCCGAGTTTGGCACGGGTGAAAATTTCAACATGTCTGGGCACACAAAGTGGCCCACTTGGAGCTATGATCGAGAAACGGAAACTTGGGAAATTGTATGCTCGGGTCTTGTTGGCCTGGACCTGACCGTTTCAACGCCACACGGTGTTATGGCCATCGATCACAACTGGGGTGCGGTGGGTTCAACAGATCGGGCCGACATGGTGACTTTTGATGGGTACCGCGTTGTTGAAAACGCGGTTTATTTGCTCGATGTGGCTGGGAAGAGATGGAAAAAACTGTCCAAATCTGGACCATGGCCTCAGAATCTGTATGAAATGGTGGCCCTAATTTACGACACAAAACGCGATTGCCTCATCTTGCATGGCGCGGGGGTAGAACAGGATGAACTGTGGGTTTTTGATCTAAGTTCGGGTGTTTGGGCACGGGTTCATCCAGTACTGGAAACAGGCGAAAACAAACCCCCGACCTGTAGGCGAGAGGCCGTTTATATACCTCAAGAGGATGTGTTTTTTACCTGTTCATATCCTTCTCAGGAGGAAGATCGGGCGGGTGTTTATGTTTATCACGTTGGAGAAAATACCTGGTTTAAGGCTGATATTGCCGCACCTGTTGGTCGAGAGATGAAAGATGTGGTAGGGCAGAATCGGGCTATGACATTTGACCCGGCGCAAAATCGAGTCATGATGGTGCTGGGAGAAGGCACTGGTAACCTGGGGAATGCCGTGGTTTATGCCCTAAATTATAGTCGCAAGTAGCTGGGGATCGTTTCATGAGATGCAATATGCTTGTGAATAGGCGTTGGTTTGTCAAGAGGTTTCTTCTCTGATTCTATATCTGAATGGGGTATCAATAGCCGGAGGAGACGATTAGGGATGGATACAACAATGAATCCGTTAGGGCAGCTTCGGGCAGGCGTTGCAAGAGTAGATATCACCAACAGGGAAGCAGGACCCGTGAATGATCCCTTGTATGTCAAAGCGTTGGTCTTAAGGGATGATGTTACGACGGTTGTTCTGGTGACGGTTGATGCTGTTGCAATTGCTGAGATTGGTACCATCAGAAATGATTATCTTGCCAATGTGCGTGTCCAATTGAATCGGGAACTGAACATTGAGGCTGCAAGTGTCGTGATCAATGCCAGCCACTGTCATGGTGTGGTGTGTAAAGATGTGGAAGCGCGGACGGTTGAGGCTGTGAAAGAAGCGTGGGAGAATATGGTGCCTGTACATATTGGTGTTGGTACGGGGCACGAAGACAGAATTATGGAGAATCGTAGGCTGAGATTGAAGAATGGGACGGAGGTGGATGTTCGCCACGCGTATGCGCTTCCTGCCGATGAGGATGTTGAAGCGGTTGGGCCGATTGATCCGGAAATTGGTATTCTTCGATTAGACAGAGAAGGTGGGCAGACCTTGGCTGTTGTTTTTAATTTTGCATGTCATCCCATTATGGGTGTTCCGAGCAGAGGCAATACAGCGGATCTGAGTGGTTTTGCTTGTGACGTGATAGAAGACAATTTGGATGAGAGAAGTATCGCGTTTTTTTTGCAAGGATGTGCTGGGGATATCAATCCGGTATTGTATAAGGATGTCAACAATCCTCGGGATGGAGAGACGTTGGGGAATCTGCTGGGACTGAGTACTCTGAAAGCATTGAAGAAGATTCAGAGCGAGGATGATGGCACATTAAAAATTATCCGAGAGATTTTGGAGGTGCCAAGAGCGGATCTTGCGCAACCGATTGAAGATTTGCTGATCGAACAGATGCGGTTGTTGCAGTCTTTGAACGGGACGAACCTGAATCTGAAGACGTTTCTTCCTTTGATTGTGAAATACAAGCTTTCAGATAGCTTTCCATCTTATTCGTCTCACCGGTATTTGCACGAAAGAATGATGGGCAGAAATGACTTGGATAAATTGGATGCGGAAAATAGGCAGAATATGGATCGGTATATAGAAAACATTCACACGATGGAGGAATTGACACGGGTTCAGGTGAACCTGAACTTGCTGAAAAAACGGCAGGCACAGAATGTGGCGGCGGGAATGGAAACAATCGAGGTTGAGGTGATGGGATTGAGAATTGGGGATTTTGTATTGGTTACTTTTCCGGGTGAATTATCTGTGCAAATCGGGCTCAATCTTAAAAAGAAGTCGCCGCACAAACATACCTTTGTGGCGGGTGTTACCAATGGATATATTTATTATACACCCACGGCAGAGCAACTCAAGAATCGAGGGGGTGCCCAGGAGGACAGTGATTGTCTTGTGGCGCCAGAATGGCAGATGCTGTTTGAGAATAAAGTGACGGAGATTTTGACAAAGTTATAGGAGATATTGAATATGATTAAGAATTTCAAACAGGCAGTGAAGACAAAAGATGAACTTGTGCTTTTGACGTGTCCAATTGATATCACGCGCAGTCAGATGGAAGTGGCACTTGGAAATGGGGACTACGATGCTGTGTATTTTGATGGTCAGCACACGCCTATTTCTGATGACAAGATTGTCGCATTTTGTGAAACTGCTTCTGCGTTGAATATGCCCGCTCAGATGCGTTTGACACACACCTATCATTCCTACTTGGTGGGGCGCTTTTGTGATTTTGGGTTGTCGTCGATTATGGTGCCTGAGGTGATGACAGAAGAGACGGTCGTTGAGGCGACCGAATACTTCTATTATGGCACACTGGGGCGTCGAAGTTGGGGTGGTGGTGCACGCGCGGGCATGGCCCAGTTTGATAACCCGCCTACACGATTGGAATATGCAAAGTGGTGGAATGAGCAGGCAGTGCTTGTCTTGCAGTTTGAGTCTGTGGAGGCTGTGGCCAATGCGCGTAAACTTGCTGATCGGCCAGGTATTGACTATGTGGCGTTTGGACCGAATGATTTGACGTTTAGTCTGGAGCGTCATTCCAATTTTCCATTGAAGACGGCTGAAGAATGTTTCCTGAATGTGGCGGAGCAGTTGGACCCGGTTGGGATCAAACGGTGTTTTGCCATTAACACAAAACCAGATGGACGGGATAAGTTGCGGGAACTTGGGATTTCGATTTTTTGGGAAGCGGCGAGGTATTAAGCGTAGTGTGGAAAACGGTGGTCGATTCTTGTGATGGGTATGGGCCAGTTGTGAAGGTTGTTGTGGTTAGGTGTGATAAGAAAGGAAATCATGTTATGAATCGCCGTCCAAATATATTGTTGGCCATTTCGGATGATCAGTCTTGGCGAGACGCTGGGGCATATGGGCATGCTACCCTACGGACACCTGCGTTTGATCGGATTGCAGGTGAGGGCACATTATTTACGCACGGGTATTGTCCGGCACCACAGTGCAGTCCTTCACGGGCCGCCTTGTTGGCGGGGCGTAATATTTGGCAACTTGAGGAAGCGGGTACGCACGACAGTCTTTTTCCAAAAAAGTATGATGTGTATCCAGAGTTGCTAAGAGATGTGGGATATCACATTGGGTATACGGGGAAACCGTGGGGGCCTGGCAATTGGAAAGATGGGGGGAGGCTGGGTAATCCGGCGGGTGAGGAATATAATCGGCACAAGCTTACGCCACCGACGTCGGGTATTAGCAGCTGTGATTATGTGGCAAACTTACAGTCTTTTTTGAATGATCGAAGTGACGAGCAGCCGTTTTGTTTTTGGTTTGGATGCCGTGAACCGCATCGGCCTTATGAGCGTGATTCGGGCATTCGGGCAGGGAAGGAAGTTGAGAAGTGCGATGTGCCGCCTTTTTTGCCAGATGTGGATTTGGTGCGTCGGGATCTGCTCGATTATGAATTGGAGATTGAATGGTTTGACGAGCAGCTTGGGCGGATGGTGAAAGTCTTGGAGGATTTAGGTGAGCTTGATAATACGTTGATCATTGTTACGAGTGACAATGGTATGCCCTTTCCGCGTGCAAAGGCAAATCTTTATGAATTTGGATCGCGTGTTCCACTGGCGATGCGTTGGGGACAAGGCTCTGGGCAGGTTGTTGATGGGCTCGTGAGCTTGATCGATTTGGCGCCGACGATTCTTGAAGCAGCTGACGTTGCTGTTCCACAGGAGATGACGGGACGGAGCTTGGTGGGTGTGCATCGGGGTGAGGATTCGGGGGCTTCTTGGAACCAGGTGCTTACGGGGAAGGAGCGGCATAATCACGCGCGGTTTGACAATGTGGGGTATCCGTGTCGTGCGATTCGAACGCCGGACTTTCTCTATATTCAAAATGTAAAACCAGATCGTTGGCCTATGGGAGATCCGCCCGAATTTTTTTGTCATACCAAGCTGGATAATCCAACAAAGGATTACATTCTCGAACGTGAGGATGAGCTTACAGATTTGTATCAGGTCACGTATGCAAAGCGATCTTTTGATGAATTGTATCGGGTAGAGGAAGATTTGGGATGTCTTCAGAACTTGGTGAATGATCCGGACTGCGCGGATATTCGGAGGGAGCTGTCGGAGATCTTAAACGCAGTTCTGCGCGAACAGGGTGATCCTCGGGTTTTGGCGTTTGGCGATATTTTTGACAGCTATCCGCACTACGCGCCGGAACAGGAATCGGTGGGCGGGTTTAAGCAGCACGGGGAATATAACCCGGTGTATTGGCAGTTGGCTCAGGAACAGTGTGCGTGGCCACTGACGCAAAATAAGGTGGATGATGCAACGTCTTGAGAGGTATGAGCGAAAAGCGTTGGATGTGTCAGCCTGAATGCATATCGATTCTGCTGATAATCCCCCTTTGGAAAAGGGGGAAGTGTGTGGTTTTATTGGGTAAGGGGTTGACTTCAATATGTTATGGGGTTCTGATTAATCATTTGAATCAATATTTGTTGTAGCGACGTTTTGCAGGTATTTGTCTAGGTCGGGATAGAGGTTACGCTGGAAGTCGCGTTTTAGCTGCCGGTTGTGCAGGTGGCGATCCATAAAGTCGAGGAGGGCGGTGTAGTCTTCGGGCATGTGGGCGTGCCCGCTTTCACGGTAGGCCCAACCGATGGCGTCTTTGTTGTCGAGTAGGTCGTAGACTTTTTGGGCAGATCGCGCAGCGGCATATGTGCCCGCTGGGTTTGCGCTGTGGTCTTCGTAGGCTTCGGTGAGCAGCAAACCTCGGGGTGCTACGAGGGCGTGTAGGAAGTGGTTGTCGTAGGGCAATTCGGCATCGCGGTGGCGATGGGCGGCAAACGCCTCGCCGAACCAGAAGATGTTGCCCGAGCCGAAGAAGCTGTTGACGACTTCGCTGCCTTCCATTTTTAGATGGTGGAGGCCTGCGCCGCCAATGCCGGAGTTGTTGGGGTTGGTGATGGCGATGCGTTCGTCTGTTGCACCGGCGAGAAGGATGGTTTTGCCGCCACGGGAATGGCCGGTGATGGCGACCGCGTCGGTTTTTACATTTGGGAATGTTGTGAGGGCGTCGATGCAGCGATGAATGGCCCACGCCCAAGCAGAGCACACGCCGAACTTGGCATCTGGGAAGAGACGATAAAGGCCGGTGTTGCGATATTCATCTTTGTTGTCGGCGGCAGCTTCGGTGCGATCAACACTGGCGGCGATGTTGCCGCGTACGAGGATTTTGCTGATGACATCGTCGTTGAAGTAGCGCCAGCAACCGTCGCCATCGAGGAGCACGGGAAAAGGGCCGTCGCCGGGTGGTATCCAGAGCGAGAGCGTGAGGGAGAGTTTGCCTGCATTGGAAAAGCGCATGTGGATTTCGTAGGTGTTATATTGGACGCCAGGCCAATGACGCACACTGCTGGAGGCACGGCGGATGATGTCGATGCTGTCGGGCTCGGGGGGCATGCCGCCAAATTGATGATCGATGATGGTATCGGCGAGTTCTTTTCGACGGCGAGGCCAAGATGCTGTGTCGACGGCTGATCCGTCATGAAAGGTGAGCAGGTCTGGTGTGACGTTCATGAAAGCCTCCGACGGGAAAGGTTTTTGTGGTTGGATGAGCACTATGCACGAAAATGGGTTACACAGTAATGTGTAACCCATTATTTTTTATTCGTTTAAATGGTGGGCGATACTGGACTTGAACCAGCGACCCCCTGCATGTCAAGCAGGTACTCTAACCAGCTGAGCTAACCGCCCACCCTTAATCGAGAAAGAATATACCAAAACGTATTTATATGGTCAAGTAATAAGAGGTCATTGAGCAAAGTCGTTCTTCTTATGATATTTTAGTGCAAAAAATCATGGATGATTTCGGGAAGGAAGATGTCAATGGATAGCGTTGCCTTGTTCCTAAACCTGGGCGTAACGCTTTGTTTGCCAGCTTTATGTCCAGGGCAACCCACAACACTTATTCAATACAGTGCTTGCTGATATGATTTGGAATAGTGGACACATAAAGAAGCAAAAAGTGGCTTAATTGAGTGTCTACTTTTTACAGACCACATCAGATTTATCCGTGGGAGAAGTCAAAAGGCAAAAACATTCCCAGCGAGCAGACCTTTAGGGGTATGCACCATCTCAAACTGTACGGGCTGATTTAATACAAGATTATCAAAATATTCAAGCCCTGAATACCGGGCGTGCATCAACACTGCCTTGCCCGTTTCTGGTCGCACAATTCCATAGGCTTTGTTTTGGTTGAGCCACAACACTGTTCCTTTGAGCGTTACAGATTCCAACCCGACACCATATACATTTACGTCTACATCTACTTCTTGAACCACGGCTTTACATCTCCTTCATACATCGTGAATATAACAAGCCCTTCCCGAGGAAAGGCTCTCTAACACTATGTTAGAGAGAACTGAGGGAAAAAAAGTTCCAAAATACATAAATTTTCGTTATAAAGCATTTGGACAGGTTCTTTGCCAAATTTGCCAAGGTCGTGCTTGATCTGTTGAAACGGGTGGCGTAGGCTTCAGTGCCCGATAAGGTATGTACACAAAAGCGACACGTTGGCGCGTTGGCGCGTTCAAACGTTGGCACGTTCCCTCACATCTTAGGAACTTGTAGATCGACTGGACACGCTGTCACACCATAGCGCAAAACGGCTTGATCGATAGGTAACACATTGAAAATAAATAACGTTCTAACGTTCTAACGCGTCGCTTTTGTGTAACTTACCTCGCTATATTATTAACTATTTACACGCAAATTTCAGTCTCGTATTACACTGGGTTTTGATTCATGGACTTTGAGTGGACGGAATCTGACATGGATGATGATCTTCGGCCAGAGTATGACCTGGAGAGCTTAGAGGAAATAGACCACGTCGTTTTGGGGAGTAATATGCTCATTCTACTCTTCAGTTTCCTCTGCCTCCACGGTTCTTCCAACGCTGACATTCTTGTTTTCATCGTCATCATCGGAAAAAGCAGTAATAGATTCCTCTCCTGCCAATTTTCTAGCCTTCTTGATGACATTCCGTTCCAGAGGTTTGTTCTCCTCTTGAGATTTACAATCCCTGCATAGCTTGGCTGTGGGAATTGCCTCAAGCCTTGCCGGGACAATTTCTTCCTCGCACAATTCACATTTCCCATAGCTGTTGTTCCTGATTTTCTCAAGCGCATGGTCAATCTCTTCAAGTTCTCGACGTTCATTGCTACCCAGGGTGCTCCTCAGTTCTAAGGCCGTGGCCATCCCTGCAACATCCAAAAAGTCGGCCAGACGATCTCCTCCCAATTTTCCGATATTTGCATCACCATCAAAAACCTGTTTGAGGAGTAACTTTTTTCTATCGACGAGTAGTTTCTGATACTCGCTGAATTTCTGATTTAACTGTGTCATCTTTTTGGATTCCTTTACAATATAAAATTAAAATATCATCGTTTCAGCAAATATACCATTTATAGAGGATAGGAAGATTGTTTTATTGGTTTCTTCTCCTCACGAGAATATGCGCAAGCCTTAACCTGAATGCCAACAGGCTATTCACTGAAACCTATGGAAGTGGGGGAGGGACACGATGGACACGATGCGGCAATTTGGAGGTTCGGCTGCAATGTACCCACAATATGGGTTTTCATCAGGACTTGGAAAAGCGTATAGATTGGTATATACTCTCTAAGTGTCGCGGAGAGCAGCTGTAGAGAGGCAAAGGCGAATAGGTTCTCAAGGCTATTTCTGCGAGAAAATATTGTACATCCATTTACCCACAACCCGTGGAGATCTGATTATGAATTTTGATTTGCTGCTTAAGGGGGGGCATCTCATTGACCCCAAGAACAATCTCGATGCACTTAAAGACCTGGCTATTGCCAACGGTAAAGTTGCAGCTGTTGATGATGATATTCCCGCTGGGCAATCGCAAAAAGTGCTTGATGTGAGCGGGCTTTACATTACGCCGGGCCTCGTTGATATTCATACACATATGTATGCAACACCCGGTTGGCGCAATGCTTGGGCGGGCGACAATAGTATTCTGCCTGATGGGTTTAGCTTTCGCAGCGGTGTTACAACGATGGTTGATACGGGAAGTGCGGGGTGGCGTACGTTTCCAGATTTTCGAGACCGTGTGCTGGACCGTTTTCAGACGCGTATGTATGCCTTTGTCAATATTGCTGGGTTGGGCATGATCTCGTCTCCTATGGAACAGAATGTGGCGGACATGGATGTTGAGCGGACGGTTGCGGTGATGAAGGAACACAGCGATTTGGTTGTGGGGTCGAAGACGGCGCACTATCGAGGGCCGGAGTGGGTTTCTACCGATCGGACGTTGGAGGCCGGGCAGAAGGCAGGCATGCCGGCAATGATTGATTTTGGTCTCTTTCTGAAGGAGCGACCCTATTATGAGTTGGTCACCCAGCGCATGGCTCCTGGCGATATTACCACGCATATGTTTTTAGGGGATGTGCCCTGGATTGATGACAACGGCAAGGTGTTTGATTATTTTTACGAAGCACGTAAGCGCGGGGTGATTTTTGACGTGGGTCACGGTGCGGGTTCGTTTTATTGGCGCAATGCCGTGCCAGCGATTGCACAGGGTTTTTATCCGGACTCCATTTCGACGGACTTGCACACGTTAAATATGAATGACAGCATGATGGATATGGTGAGTGTGATGTCGAAGTTTTTGATTTTGGGCATGCCGCTTGAAGAAGTCATTCGTGAGTCTACGGTCAATCCGGCGCGTGAAATTGGGCACGAGGAGTTGGGGCACTTGAGTGTGGGGGCCATAGCGGATGTGGCTGGGTTGAAAATTATCGAGGGTGACTTTGGGTATACCGATGTGGCTGATGGATTGCTGCGCGGCAAGGAGCGTATCACGTGCGAGTTGACCTTGCAAGGCGGTGAGGTTCGGTGGGATTGGAATGGTCGTGTTGGCGTCGATTGGCAGACGATGCCTGCACTTTATGGGGTGCGCAACCCCGAGGGACTGATTTATCCACCTGAGAGGGCATAAAAAGACCGCCATTATAGTCAAACATAAAAAAGGGTTGCGCGTGATTTGCGCAACCCTTTTAATGTTTATCCGAATGCAAAATGACAGAGGATGGAGGGATCGTCCGTTTTTACGTGTTGTTCTTTTGAACGTCCGCTAAAATTTGTCGTAAGTATATGGCATCTTCTTTGGCCCACTGTTCCACATTGGGCGGTGCTGTTTGTGCGTAACCGACTTGGCGGATGATGGTTTCGTCAAATTCATATTCGGTGTGCACAGATATGGGACCTTCAAATTGCATTTTGTGCAGCAGGCCAAAACATTGGTGCCAGTCTACACACCCTTCCCCCATTTTTGTGAAGCACGGTCGGTAGCGTGGTGTTTGGCCTGGGGCGCGCGCCTTGTAATAGGCATCTTTGACACCCACGACGGAGAGGTGATCCTTAATCATAGCCAATCCCATTGCCGGATCTTCGCCATCTAAGGCGATGTGCCCAAAGTCGGGATAGGCACCCACATATTTGGGGTCGAAGTCTTTGATGAGATGCATCAGCCCTGCGCAGTTGCTTCCTATACAGGGACCGCTGTGGATTTGATAGCAGGTCTGGATGCCATACTTTTCGCCCAATTTTACAATGAGCGCGAGGTCTCTTCTTGCAGCATCAAGCGTTTGCCAGTACTCATCGCCCGCTTCATATTTCCAGAATCCGATTTTTAGGCGCGGTATTTCTGCCTCGGCGCAGGCAATATAATAGTTTTCCATTTCGGGCGATTGAGGGTCTACGAGTGTGACGGGTGCTGTGACCATTGGACAAGTCACACCCTGATGACGCCAGACTTTCATTGCTTCGGGTAAGGCCTGAGTGACATTGTCGGCATGAATGGGATGGCCTGGGCGCACACATAAATCAATGCCGTCATAACCCAGTTCAAGTGCTTTTTTGCCCAGCTCTTCTGGTGTATATTGTGCAAAGAATTTTGAATTGATAATCAGATCCATGAGGTCTATTCCTTTGGGAGGGTTGTTTTGGAATGGGAGGCTAATATACTTCGTTTTTTAGGAGGAGGATCGAAAAAAATATGATGCTGTGTAAGAGTTGCTTAAATATGCTTGAGGCCATGAATGTTTGTACGTGTGGTAGGGGAGATGGGTTGGCAAAGCGATGTTTGAAAGGAAAGTGATTTTAAATGCAGATAAACGAAGTAATTGCTTACAATAATTCTTAATTATGCTATATTTAGCTGCCCACCTAATAAGGTAGGGGTGTAGTAGATTAAAATATTGGTTTTAGACATGGTTTGAGGCATAGAAGGAGCTTGCTCAGTGTACTGGAATAATAACGCGCTTATTTATTCGCCAGCAGATATCTGTCGTTTTATGACCTCTCCATTTGCTTCTTGGATGGAGCGCTATGCCATTGATCAACCTCATGTACCATATGAATCGGATGGCACCGACCCAATGACGGCCTTATTGCAAAAAAAGGGGGGCGCGCATGAGGTTGCATTTTTGCAACAGGTTAAAGATGAAGGCAAAACGATAGTTGAAGTCAAGGGCGCAACTTTTGAAGAAAAATTTGAAAAAACGCACGCAGCTATTGTGGGTGGTGTAGATGTGGTCTATCAGGCGTGTTTGGCGCAGGTCCCTTTTCGTGGTTTTGCCGATTTTTTGGTCAAAGTACCCAACAGTTGTCGCGGCAAAAGCCGTTTGGGGGATTTTCATTATGAGATATGGGATACCAAACTGTCGAAGCATGCAAAACCCTATTTTGTGATGCAGTTGTGTTGTTACGCAGAAATGCTAAGTGAGATACAAGGGTGTTATGCCAATGAGGTGGTCGTGGTGTTGGGCAACCATGTGGTTGAACGCTTGCGTATGGATGATTACCGCTATTACTATCAGCATTTGAAAGAGCAATTTCTCGCATACGAAGTCAAATTTGATGCCCACCAAATGCCCGATCCAGCAGATTCTACGGATTGGGGGCGTTGGGCGGGTGTTGCACAGGGTTTGTTTGAGGCGGGTGATCATTTGAATCAGGTGGCCACTATCACGCGGTCGCAAATCAAGGCGTTGCAGAAGGGGGGCGTTATGACTGCGACGCAGTTGGCCGAATTGGATGTGGATTATGTGGCCAAGGTATCGCCCATTGCATTGCAGCGATTGAAGGCGCAAAGCAGAATGCAGGTGAAAACGAAGGTGCAGCAGCAAGGAGGAGAGGAACGGCCTGCTTTTGAGATCTTGTTACCCGCAGAAGGAGAAGCTAAAGGGTTGGCTTTGTTACCGCCACCATCATTGATGGATGTGTTTTTTGATATTGAAGGGTCTCCTCTTGTTGAAGGCGGTTTGGAATATTTGTGGGGGAATACCTATTTTGATGACAATGGAGACCGCCAGTTCAAAGATTTTTGGGCGCACAATGCTGAAGAAGAAAAACAGTGCTTTCAAGCATTTGTGGCTTGGGTTTATGCACGGTGGCAGAAAGACCCCACAATGCACATTTATCACTATGCCAATTATGAGATTGCCGCGTGTAGAAAACTGATGGGGCGTTATGGGGTTTGTGAATATGAAATAGATCAATTGTTGCGCAATGAGGTGTTTGTAGATCTGTATACGATTGTCAAACACGGTGTGTTGTTAGGAGAGCCGCGTTATTCAATTAAGAATGTGGAGCATTTGTATCGCAATAAACGGCAAACGGACGTGGGCAGTGGGGGCGATTCGGTGGTGGTGTATGAACAATGGCGGGAAATGCCAGATGGTGATACGTGGGAAACTTCTGCGGTACTGAAAAGCATTCGAGATTACAATCGGGATGATTGTGATTCAACACAGGAGTTGGTTGCTTGGTTGTGTGTGCAACAGGCAGAATATGGCATATCGTATGTTGGGAAAACGGATGTGGTGGTTGAGGAGATGTCGGAGGAAATTACCGAGAAGATCCGGTTGCGTGATCGTTTGTTGGCGCTTGCCGAACAAGAGAGAGGCGCTGAAAAAGCCAATGTGATTGAAACGCTTGCGTGGTTGTTGGAATTTCATCGAAGAGAAGAAAAGCCCAGTTGGTGGCGTTTGTTTGATCGATTGGGGTTAACGGAGATGGAACTGACGGATGATTTGGATTGTATTGCGGCTTGCACGCGCACCGATACACCGCCATTTAAGCCGACTGAACGGGCGAGGACGTTGGCATTTGAATATGCGTTTGATAGAAATCAGGATTTGAAACCGCCGAGAGATGGCACTGAAATGTGGGTGTTGGGGGAAGATGGAATGAAGTTTTCGTTGCATGAAATTGATATGCAACGGGGTTTGTTGAGCCTCAAAGGCAAAGCAGAACCGCCTGCTGTTGTGACGTTGATTCCCAACACGATTGTGCGAGCAGCGCCGATTCCTGATGCGGTTGAATCTGTGGTGACTGCGTTTGGGACCGCTTTGGCAGGTGATGAATGGCCCGAGAACGCCATTGTCGATTTTTTATTGCGACGTTCTCCACGCATAAAGGGGCATCGTGGGGGAGCCATTGTGGTAGGCGGTGGTGCCGAAGAGCGTTTGCAACGCATCATTGATGCGGTTTTGAATTTGGACAACTCGTATTTGTGCATTCAGGGACCACCGGGGGCAGGCAAAACGTATACGGGGAAACAGGTGATTGCCGAGTTGGTTCAGCAAGGTTTTAAGGTGGGCATTTGTAGCAACAGCCATAAGGCCATTAATAATTTGTTGGTGGGTGTGGCCGAGACGTGTTTGGAGAGAAACATTGCCGTGACGTGTTGTTGTGCAAGAGACACGGGGCCAGAGATTGAAAAGTTGGGTATTGCGGTGCTGAAGAACAATGAGATCCAAAATCACATTCAGCCTGCTTGCGTGATTGGCACCACAGCTTGGGGGTTTGCGCGTGACGATGTGGCGGGTGCTTTTGATTATTTGTTTGTCGATGAAGCGGGGCAGGTGTCATTGGCCAATTTGGTGGGGATTAGTCGTGCGGCTTCCAATTTGGTTTTGATGG
>JBLHJX010000139.1:0-13873 GCA_047619225.1 Candidatus Latescibacterota bacterium | reverse complement strand
AGAAGGGTTGACCGACGCGGTCAAAGGTGTGGATGCCATCATCCATATGGGTGTCAAACTGCGCGGCCCCACCAACTACGAACACCTCGACATCAACATCGCCCCCACACTCACCCTGCTCGAAGCCGCACGCCTTCATGCACCCAATCTACAACGCTTTGTCTATGGCAGTTCCGATACGCTTTATCCTCACACAGGCTATATGCCCGATCTCATCACACCAGCAGACATCATCAACAGACCAAAAGGTATGTATGCCGTGTCCAAAGTCGCTGGCGAAGCAATGGTTCAAAGTTATCATCAACAATATGATATCCCTACAGTAAGCTTCACAATTCCCTACACCTTTTGTGGTCGCGAATTTTTAGGCGAACGTGTCAACGCCGTCAGCCCACTTATCGAAAGCCACATCAAAGACTTTCAAAAACGTGCCCTCACCCCCAGCATCGAACAAACCCTTTCAGAACTCCAAAAACACTTCAACGACGGCAAACGTCTCGTCATACCCCATTGCCCAGAAGGACCCGCATTCAAACGCCACTGGGGCGACGTACGCGATGTTGTAACCGCCACAGAATGCGCCTTGGACAATGATACCGCTACAGGCAAAGCCTTTGTCATTATGAGCAAACCCTTCCATTTCAATGAAGCCGTACCCCATCTATCCAACATCAGCAATCTCGACTATGTCCAGGTCACATATCCTTTTGCCGAATTCTACGAATACGATATGTCTTACACGACAGAACATCTTGGATACGTTGCACAATATGACGGCAAACAAATGCTTGAAGATGCCTGGCGCCACAAACAAGGCGAAGATATCGGCGTTGTAGATGTGGGACCAGATACACCCACTCAGGATTAAGCCAAAAGTGAAGGTCAGGAAATACATTTCCTGACCTTCAAAGTTCACACGTAGGGGCAAGCCCCCGTGCCTGCCCGATTCTTTTTCCGGGGAACCGGATAAATGAACTATTGATTCTCTTCCAAACCACTCGACCAAGTCTTGTTATGGACCGGTGCCAATATCTCCTGAACCTCTGCCAACAGTTCATCATCAAATTCAGACAACGCCCATTCAACATTCTTCCTCAAATTATCGGGGCTCGCCGTGCCAACCAATGTCGTGGCAATGTCCGTATTGGCCAAGCCAAATTGCACAGCCAATCTTGCAATGTCCACACCCTTCGCACGACATCGGGCCGCCGCTTTTGCACACGCTTGTTGAATGTCTTGTGGTGCCGGATGCCAATCCGGTGGCCCTTGCTCGGTCAACAAACGCATCGAAAGCGGTGATCCACTAATGATCCCCACCTCCCTTTCTTTCAAATACGGGACCAGATCAACAAGCGCGGTGTCATTCAAAGAATAATGACAATAAGATAGAATCGTATCTACTTGGGCGCGATCAATCACGTACCGAAAGATATTTAACGGCAAACCCGTAATGCCAATAAAACCCACCTTGCCTTGTTCGCGAACTTTTTCAAGTGCCGGTAGCGTTTCATTCACCACCTGATCAAGCGATCCAAATTCAATATCGTGACATTGAATGAGATCAATATATTCCACATTCAATCGCGCCAAACTTTCATCCACACTTTGAATCACACGATCTGCCGAAAAATCAAACTCAGCATCACCATATCGCCCGACCTTGGTTGCCAAATAATAAGCATCTCTCGACAATTCTTTTAATGCCTTGCCCAAAACAGTTTCCGCCAAAGAAAGACCATAATAGGGCGACACATCAATAAAGTTGATACCCAAATCAATCGCCGTATGAACCGTTTGGATGCCAACCAATTCATCAATGTTCCGAAACACACTACCAAGGGGCGAAGCACCATATCCAAGAATGGATACGTCAAGCCCCGTATTGCCAAGTTTACGATACTCCATCAGTTTCCCCATTTATATCGGATGAACCCCTTTTTTAACTTTGTCTGTTACCCGTCGTATTTTTCCCAAGCTTCCTTCAATACAGCACCCACCTGATCGCCAAACTTTACCGCACTATCATCCATCGGTTCATAACCAATTACACGCCGTGCATTCGATAAATCCCAGAACTTGTGCGTGTTGTCACTGATCCCATAAAAAATTTGAAAAGGCACACCGTTGTCATCTCGAATATCCTCTGTATCAATACTTTTGGTCATAAGCTGTACCTGGTCACGGGCACTCAAATAACACCCTAACCCCCGATGCATTTCCTCTGGTCGGTCTGCGGAAAACGATGCGGCATCGTCCTCTCTCGGCCCACCAATGCGAAGTTGAACCACCTCCACTGAATCCAACCCATTCACCGCACCCGCTGCAAACGTAAAGCCCAATGACTCATAAGCCCCTTTTGCCCACCCATAATAGTTATCAGAATAGGGTTTCATCTCTGGCGTTACAAATCCCATCTTTTTCCCCCAAATCAAATGCTCATAGAAATCGGCTGCATGATTTGAGCTCAACGCCACAACACGTTTCACATTTTCTTCAACGCACGTTTGATAGATATTGTACATCATTTGAATATTCTTCATTTGCGACTCAAAACCCGCATCATCTCCTCGACTCATGGGCCGTCCTTGAAACCGAATGTCACTTTTACCTAATGGTACCTCTTGTTTGGCGGTCGATTGGGTTTCTGATCTTGGCGATCGGGCAGCCCCACAGTGTACAACCACATCGGCCCCTCTAAAACATTCCCGATAAGCATCCCGATGGGTATCAATCACATCGGCAATCACAACATCTTCGACCTCTTCACCCGCCCGATTCGTGTTGTAAACATCGAGCAAAACCAAATCATATTGCTCCCGAAATGCGGGTAACACACGCCCTGCCAAGAAACCTGCTGCACCAATAACCACAACTCTCTTTTTTGCCATTTTAACCTCATCTTAAAGTTGATAGCGATACATTTTAAAAAAAACGGACTTACGATATCATAAGTCCGTTTTTTTCAGTTCCCGTTTCTCAGAAACCCACAGCCATACCCCCAGCCCGAGGATCACTCCCGCCCCGTAGCGTTCCCTGTTCGTCGCGCATAATCAACTGCACAGCACTCCCCCCTCCCCAATCTCCCATTGAACTTACCCTATGCCCACGTTTTTCTAACCCAGCAACCACACTTGCACCAAACCGATTCTCCATTTGCAATTCAAAAGGTGTGTCTATCGCGGCAGGATCCGTCCCAGGCCAACTCACCCAACGTGGTGCTTCAGCCGCTTCTTGTACATTCATATCAAAGTCAACCAAATTGGTAATCGTTTGCACATTCCACTGCGGCTGCTTATCACCACCCGGTGTACCACCCACCAAAAACATGTGCCCATCTCGCATCAACATATAGCAGTTGAGTGTATGCATCGTCTTTTTGCCCCCATCAATCACATTGGGGTGTCCTTCTTCCAACGTAAATCCACGCCCCGCACGATTGTTGAGAATAATACCCGTATTGCCAGCTACCACACCAGACCCAAATCCCGCAGACAAGCTATGGATAAATGAAACCGCGTTGCCTTTTCCATCTGCAACGGCAAAATAACTCGTATCGCCCGCCCGTTCCGGCAAAATGCCCGAAACAGGTTTATCATTCGCTTTTGTCGCATCAATCGCTTTTCGCCGTTCATCGGCATACGCCATCGACAGCAGATCATCCAACGGATTGTCAATCACCCGGGGATCACCACAATAGCGCAAACGATCTGCAAACGCCAGCTTCTTCGCTTCCACCAGCAGATGAATCGCGTCGGCAGACCCTACGCCCATAGCCCGCAGGTCATAACCCGTTAGTAAATTTAGCCACTCGAGCACAATCAAACCTTGAGAAGGCGGTGCTGTCGCATAAACATCCAAACCCCGATATTGCGTGTGCAAAGGTTCATACAGATCCGTCGTATGTTCAGCAAATTCCTCGGGTCCAAAGATCCCACCATTCTCACCCGATGCGCGCACGATCTCTGCCGCAATATCACCCTTATAAAAAGCATCACTACCTTGCTTTGCAAAGGTGCGTATCGTCCGTGCCAAATCAGGCAGTACCCACCGCTCTCCAGGTCGAGGTGCTTGCCCTTTCGGAAGATATATAGCTGCCGATTCGGGAAATTGCCCTAATTTCTTAGCGCCACCAGAAATTGTGCGACTCATCTTATCAGAAACCACAATACCCTTCTCTGCATAAACCACCGCTTGTGACAACAGCTCACCCAAAGGCATTGTGCCAAACTCACGAACCAAAGTCTCATAAGCGTGAGGTGCCCCAGGAACAGCCGCCGCATGCCAACCCGTGAGCGGCATGTGATCCAATCCCTGATGCACATAATAATCGCGCGTGGCTCGCATAGCCGACATACCACTGCCATTGATCGCACCAACACGATCGTCTTTGGCACTATAAAAGACGGCGAATACATCGCCGCCCAAACCACACGACGCAGGCAAGGTCACCCACTCAACACTTGCCACTGCCATTGCCGCATCAAATGCGTTGCCTCCCCTTTTCAAAATGTCCAATCCCGCAGCCACCGCCCGTGGTGATGCCGATGCGACCATACCGTGTGTGCCATAATGTACATCTGATCCAGGAAGTTTATTCATCTTCGTTAACCCTCACCTTATTCACATTAGAACCGTGGACTTTAAACCCCATATATCATTTAACAGAACCGACACGGTTGTTCCGTGCCCCATATCACTTGTGAGTCGAATGATCCCTCCCATCATTGCCTAACGTGTGCCCTCATTGAGATTTCGCCAGATAATCATCTAGCGCCGCTTTAAACACCTCTAACGCCAATTCCATCTCGTCCAAAAGGTCGGCTGCGCAATCCGAATTATCGTCCGTTCCCAAATCTTCTACAACTTGACATAGTTGAGCCAGTCTCATTGCTCCCAAATCGCGCGCACTGCTCTTGATGGTATGGCCCTCACGCCCCCAAACAGGACTATCTTGGGCAACAAGTGCTTTCCGAGCAGCAAGCAAACGTTCAGACATATCTTCAAAAAATAGATCCACGGTGTCTTGCACGGAAAAATCACCTAACGCTTCTAAGGATCTCAGGTCTTCTAAGGGGGTGGGATCAAACACCTGTTCTTCCAATACAGTGACCACTTGTGTCTGATCTTGGAGATACCGTCCAAGCGCTTCCCGTGCAATCTCAAATTCGGCCCTCACCCGATCAAAGATCTCCGAGGCTTTGTCCAAGCGACCTTCTTGTCCCACCTCTTCGAGCTGCTGGCAAATTTCTGCCAGTCGAACGACTCCAACAGAATGGCAACTCCCCTTAAATGCATGTGCTTTTTTTGCCACCTCTTCAGCATCACCTTGTTGGATTGCATGTCTAATAGCTGGGAAATATTCAAAGGTGCTTTCCAAATAGATATCGATCAAACCTGCCATAGAAAAACCACCTGGAGTCTCGAGTCCTTTTAACAAGGCCAGAGCCTCTGCATCAAGTATCCCATCTGTTAAACTTTGGGGTTTAACAATTCCGATTTCTGTTTTTTCTTCTAAACCACCAATCCGTGCAAGTGCTTCAAAAAGGATCTCTTTTTTTACTGGCTTGGGCACATAATCATCCATGCCAGCAAGAAGACATGCTTCTCGGTCCCCCGACAATACTTGGGCCGTCACGCCAATGATGGGTATGTGGGCATCCGTTCTTTGTTCTTTTTCTCTAATCTTCACAGTTGTATCCAACCCACTCATCTCGGGCATTTGTACGTCCATCAAAATCACATCAAAAGCTCCGGAGTTAAGTTTGTCTAAAACTTCCAATCCATTATTGGCGATCTCAAACGTGTGTCCCCAATTATTCAACAGACCAACAATAACCTTTTGGTTAATTGGGTTACCCTCACCCACCAAAACATGAAATGAACTTTTCATTGTTATAGATCTCACCCAAAAGACAATTTTGCTTGTCTCGTTTAAATTTCCATTTTGAACAAATTATGACTTCCAATAGAAATCGCGCGGTGTTTCTGGCGGGGGCACAGGCACTCCAAGCATGAGAATATATGCCCGTCTGGGAACCTCTGTTCGATTGGATCCAGCATAGTGCAACATGCGCCCACCATGAAATGTTGCCCCACCAGCAGACATGGGGCAGGCAACAGCTTTTGAAATGTCAACATAACCTTCATCCACTTCCAGACCGATTACCTTTGGATCATGACCAATCTTGTGATGTGGCAACACCTCTAACTTATGAGCTCTGGGCATAAACTGCATACATCCATTCTCAAGCGTCGCCTCTTGCAGCGGCATCCAAATACTCACAGAATGATAATTCTTCCCAGGATTCCAATATGCCTCATCCTGATGCCATGGCGTATGGGAACCATAATGGGCAGGTTTAAAAATGGCATGGCTTCCGCGTTGGACAACACCCTCTCCCAACAATTGATCGGCAATAGCCGCAGCGTTGGCCTCATACAATGTATTTCGAAATTCTGAGGCATAATTTCGCGGTTCAATAATCTGTGGCAGTTTAGGAGGGGCACCCTCCATGCCCGCACCAACCAGATCAAATTCATCCCCCTCATCATGCCCGGCACGTTGTTCAAAAATTCGGTCATATGCCTGACGTAAACGTTCCACCTCAGCCATCGTCGTAATTTGATCAATGGCCAGGTAGCCTTGCCCGTGATAAAATGCGATTTGCTCCTCAGTCAACCTTATTGTAGGTTCGGGCATTTCGGACATGCGTTGGCCTTCCTTTATAATTTGTATGACAAAACGATATCACCTCAAACACCAGTTGTCAAAGTAATCTCCACGTGGTATTTCCGGAACAATAACCAATTCTAAACGTTTAATAAAGATGGGTATTTCACACTTCTTTTGGAGGGTATTCGTATGAGACGCATATACCAGTCAGCACTGGCAATATTGTTTTTTGCCACACAAGCCTTAGCAAGCTCATTTATGCAAGGCACGCCCGATATCAAAGCATTTGGATCACTCGCTTTTGGGCCCGATGGCATACTCTTTGTGGGGGATGCACAAAATGCCACAATATATGCCATTGACCTCAATGACAAAACCCCCAACAATGGCACAGAGCAACTTCGAGTGCGTGATATCGACGAAAAAATTGCAGGTCTTATGGGCGCAACAGCCAAAGATATTCAAATTCACGACTTGGCAGTCAACCCCATTTCCCAAAATGTTTACATCTCTGTCACGCGGGGCAATGGCAACGATGCCGTGCAGGCCCTGTTGCGAATCGTTCCATCTGGCGATATTGAAGATGTGTCGCTCCAAAATGTAAAATATGCCACAAAAGAAATTGTGAGTGCCGTTTCTGCCGATGCCAAAGACCGTCGTGGGCGAAGCCTACGTTCCCAAGCGATCACAGACTTGGCCTATTCCAGTGGCAAACTCTTTGTCGCAGGGCTCTCCAACGAAGAATTTTCCTCAACCTTGCGCACTATCTCATATCCGTTTGATGACAATGAAACAGTAGCCAGTCTCGAAATATATCACGCGGCGCATAAGAAATACGAAACAAATTCCCCCATTCGCACCCTCATGACATATACGCTGGGTAATGAGCCTCACGTTTTGGCCGCTTATACATGCACACCCTTGGTCACCATTCCTATTGTCCAACTTCAAAACGGCAGCCATGTCAAAGGCAAAACCGTGGGTGAATTGGGTTCTGGCAATCGCCCATTGGACATGATCGCTTATAAAAGTGGCGGCAAAGAATACATCCTCTTAGCCAATAACAATCGCGCACTCATGAAAATTGACCCAGCCAATATTGAAATAACCGAAGCCATCACAACACCCGTGACCGAACGCTATGGCACAAGGGGCGTACCCTTTATAAACACCAATCAGGTCGGCGTGCAGCAACTGGACAATCTCAATGTAGACCACGTCATCATTCTACAACGCATGAGCAACGGGTCACTCAATCTGAACTCATTGTCCAAAGACCGTTTGTAAAATAGGCGAACAATCCAAAACAAATCCCCTTGCCTTCACGAGGCAAGGGGATTTGTAATATGGTACCCCATTTCACAACCAACACATATAGGCACAGGTAAAGAGAAAGCCCAATCATCTATGCGACAGATTATGCTCGATCAAATCACCAAAGCTCTGTTTGGAACTTCCTACCGGATTCTCTTTCAAAAAGAGACAATGGTGCAATCTGCTGTCCGTCCACCCATTCTTGTTCAGTTGGGCCGAGGAAATGTAATGAGACCTCTTCTCTACAGTCTGTGTATCCTGCTCTTTATAATTGGGCAACATGCATTTGCCCAGCCCACCATACAATATCTCCCCACAAATGATCGTATAGAATTAAGAGACCTTGAATATCTCGATCATATCCAACAACCCATAAAATGGAACCCGTATTTCTCTGTTTATACCGGAGATCATATCCCAACAAAGTCCGACTACCCACCTGTATTAGGCTCCTACCATATAGAAGATGAGGTACTTATTTTTACACCGCGCTTCCGGTCTCAAAAGGGGCAAACTTATACCGCACAGTTTCACATTCAAAAATTCTACCATGCTTTCCAGCAGGAGATCCATCCGTCAGAACAAACAATAAAACACACATTCACAGTTCCCAAACCAATAAGTACACCCACAACATACGTGACCCAAATATATCCCACCAGTGACACGCTTCCAGAGAATCTCCTCAAATTTTACATTCACTTTTCCGAGCCAATGCAACGTGGGCAAACCTATACCCACATTCGCCTCCTAAATGCATCTGGCCAAGAAGTATCAAAACCTTTTCTCGATATCACACCCGAGCTCTGGTCGCCCAACACACAACGCTTCACACTGTTCTTTGACCCCGGGCGCATTAAACGCGGCCTTATGCCACACAAAGACCTTGGTATGGCACTTAAAGAAAATCAGACCTATCGTCTTGTAATAGAACAAACCCTAAAAGATGCCGATAGCAATCCACTCACAACCACACATACAAAAACATTTTCTGTCACACCCGCAGATCGCACATCGCCAAACACGAAAAAGTGGCGCATCACGCCGCCTTCGAAACAAACACATGATCCGTTGATCATTGAATGTGATGAACCCCTTGACCAAGCCCTCTTGAATCACCTCATAACAGTCAAAAATAAAAATGCCCAAACGCTCTTAGGAGAAATCAAAACGACCCATCACGAAACCCATTGGCACTTCACACCAGAAACGCCCTGGTCATCAGGCGCACATACCATTCATATCAACCCCATTCTTGAAGACCTGGCCGGCAATCAACTCACACGACTGTTTGATGTTGACACAGAAAAACAACCTTCCAAAACAACAAGCATCACCACAATCACCCTACCCTTTCAAATCCCCTAAAGAAACAACCAGAGACGCCCCACCTCAAAACCATCACCTTCAGAGATCCCTGGTATACCAAAATGATCTCAAACACTCATCCTCCGTCTTCAAAACCACAAACGTGTCCTCACAAAAAAATGCGTAACCAAAAGACTCCCATGCTTGCAGAATCATTTAACCACGCACTATTGCATTTTGTTCGCTATCAAAAGAACAACTGAGACTGGCATCTCTCTAACGACTATTCATCTCACCATGACATGCCGCACATGCCATATCTAAGGGTTTATAACGACGATCCTTTTTCCCCGAACTCCATGCAACTTCCGCGTGACATTTTTTACAAGTAACGCCTTCGTGCGCGCCGGTTAGAGAAAAGAGTGCATCTCGGTTGTGATCGAATAATGTTGCCCACCAATTGTCCTGCGTGTGGCATCGGGCGCAAGCCGTCAGGTCACCGCGTTCAAATTGCCCCCCATGTTGATCTGCGTGGCAATCTTGGCATTTCTGGGGCAGAGGCGCATATCGTATTCCAGTGTAAGTATCCACCTCCACAGCCTTATGACACTGTTCACAAGATACCTTTTGGTGTTTTCCTTTCAAAGGAAACCGCGTTTCATCATGATTGATCTTCACGCCAGACCATGTTGATGCATTGTGGCAAGATTCACATCCATCTTTAGCAATACGACCTACAAACTGATCACCATGCGGGCTTTGATGGCAGTCTTGACAAACAAACTTGTCCTGTTGCCAAACAAATTGCATCACGCCCAAATCCGTTGTTTGGTGGCACAGCATACAAGGCACGGCTTGATGTGCATCTCGAAGCGAAAACCGAGTGAACTGATGTTTCTCTAACCCAAATAACGTAGGCGTGAAACCTGCCTCGGTATGGCAACTTTCACAGCGGCCTTTGTCTGTCCGACGATTAAATTGCCCTTGATGCGTATCCTTGTGACAATCGGAACACTGGGCAAAAGCAGGCCTTTCCAACTTCTCACTGTTTCCATGGCACACCTCACACTTGACACCATTGTGTTTGCCTCTGAGTGGAAAACTTGTTTGAGCGTGATCAAATGTTTGGAGATTTGTCTCATACCAACCACTTGGAGAGTGACACTGTTCACAAGTTTGCGCAAAGCGCCCGTGGTGAACGTCTTCATGACAGGCCACACACGCATCAAATGTGACCGGGCGAAAACGAGTCAACAACACAGAGGGTTCTCCAACAACAGGCTCTTCAACGTGACACTTCTCACAGGACACCGGGTTATGTTTGCCTACAAGCACAAAACGGGCTTGATCATGTGAAAAACCATCGACAGTTTTCCAGTCATCAACAACATGGCAAGCATCGCAAGATTGTTCGAACTGGCCTCTATGTATATCTGTATGGCAAGAGTAACAGGCCCGATCCAACCCCAAAAAGGTGTGATCTAAAGAACTTTTCCGATCTGTCAAAATATCGGATGCCCGAACATTTTTTGCTTGGTGACAATCTCGGCATGCCGCCGCTTGATGTTTTTTGCCCTGCAACACATAACCCGTTCGATCATGATCAAAATGGGGCATATCGTCATCGGGCCAACGAATCATTTCAAAAACACGTCCATTGTGATCACTATGACATGTGATGCAATTTGTATCTTGAACCGTTGTATGAAAACCTTTGCCTCCATCAATACGTACCCGAATCTCCTGATGACAATCTAAACACTTTGCATCACCAATATGCTGCCCCAACTGGTGGCACTGCGTACAATTTCTCAAACCCTCCAAATGGGCATGAACACGTGCCAGCTCACCCGGAGACAATTGGGCCGCTATATTGTGCAAAGTACAGAAGCACAAAAACAAACCAAGAAGAACCGATCTCATCACGCTAAAAAATCCACCGCTGGCCAAATAATATGGCAACTGCAACATGTACAATCATGATCAAAAACATCACCACCGTAAAAGGTAAGTGAATCACATGCCAATAATGGAGCACATTTTGCAACGTCTGATAAAAATGAATGCTCCGTCGCAATGAAGCCTGTCTCTTGGTCAACTGTATAATTGGGCGGAAATCTTTTGCAGACAAATTGAGATCACCCTTTAGAGCATTGCGAACCTGGCGCATGTGAAAAAAACGGGTCATATCTCCACTTAACATTGCGAAGAGACTTGCATTGGGTGATTGGGACATATCTGCAAGCAATGTGACAGCCCGATGACCGCCACCCAAACGCTCAGACAAACGATCGCAAATATCCTTATATTCGGTCTCCAAGTGCCCGGCGGTAATTGCCCGACCACCCAAATCCCGTGGAATGCGAACATAAACATAACGCCCCAAAACACCGCTCAAAACCACCCCCACCATACTCCAAAAACTCACGGCTACCAAACCACCCACTTTAAATGCAGTGTGAAAGGTCACCAACGTGGCACCCATCACACATAAAAAAATATGGACTGTTAACCAAACGCGCAAATTCCCCCAATGCCTCATCCAGCGCATTCGTTTGCGCGTCATATACATCAACACACCAAAAATCATCAACGAAGCCCCACCAACACCCAAACTATGCCCCCAGAACCCACCCGGCTTCAATAGTTTATGCCCCATATCAAAGGGACGCTCTGCCAGGGGCAATTGATAATATGCCCACCCTTTTATGCCAACATAAACAGTTACAATCAACCAGGTTAAAAAAAGAATATATCCCAAAACCCGATGCCCTGTCATAGGCAAGATCCCCCCGAATATCAAAAAAATCCAGAACCATTTCCATCTTAACCCACAATCTCCTAAACGGAGCCAAACTTGGTCTCAACAGAAACACCTATTTTCTTCAAGAAACCTGTAGGCAATTCCCCGCCGGAAAAAACAAATACCTGATCATTTCGAATTTTCAGATGCTTGCCTTTCTGTTCGAGCACCACTTCACCTTCTGTAATCGAGACAACTTGAGAAGAAAAAGCAACCTTCATTTTGCCCTCAGAAGACAGTGCCAAAAGCCGCTCACGCACTTCTTCTCTGGGCCTCTCAAATCGATCTCGACGATAAGACAACGTCACCTTATTTCCAGGTTCCTCCGCCAATGCACACGCGGCTTCTAAAGCGCTGTCGCCTCCCCCAACGACGAGAAGTGGCATGCCTTGAAATTGCTCAGGTTCTAAGAGGCTGTATGCAACCTTAGGCAAATCTTCGCCTGGCACGTTGAGTTTCCTTGGTGTCCCGCGACGGCCAATAGCCAAAACCACATGTTTTGCGCGATACACCTCTTTATCCGTTTGCACTTCAAAAATACCCTCGGTTTTTTCAACATGGTTGACCTTACAATAAGTTTGCACCTCAAGCCCGGTCTCTCTTACGATCTGATCCCAAAGATCTACCAACTCTTCTTTAAACATCTCTTGCGAATTCACCTTTCCATACAACGGGATATCCATTGGATGTGTCATCACCAGCTTTCTTCTTGGATAATGACGAATGGCCCCCCCAATCTCGCCCTGGTCAACCGTGACAAATCGCAAACCCAATCGCATCGCCTCCAAAGAAGCCGACAGACCAGCAGGCCCTGCCCCCACAATCACCACATCTAACACACCTAACTTTAGCCCCTGTTTTTTTTGTGCGATATATTCAACAGCCTGGCGGCCTTGTGTCACGGCATTGCGTATGAGTCCCATACCACCCAATTCACCAACGATGTGTAAATTGGGAATGTTCGTTTCAAACTGCGGAGACACTTCGGGAATATCGACACCACGCGTTTCGGTCCCAAAAACGAGTTGAATGGCATCGACAGGACAAGCTTCTGCACAGGCACCATGCCCGATGCAACGTGATGCATTGATCAACTGCGATTTGCCTCCGACAAAACCCAACACATCTTTTTCCGGACACGCTTGGATGCACCCCCCACTACACAAACACGCGTTCGGGTTAATAACAGGGTGCAAAGAAGGGGGTTCGTTCAAACCCGCCTTTTCGGACCGCTCAAAAGCCCGCTGGTTTTTCCGTTCTCGAGCTTTCACAAACCACACATAAGGTATCACCGTTATCGCAACAAGCAAAACCCCAATACCAACAGACCAATCCATATTCACAATCCTTTAAAACCGTGTGCTCAACTCTACAAATGTTAATGCACGTTTAAAAACGCCCGAATAAATTGTATGTTCCACACTCAAAAAGGATCGCTTTGGCAAATAAATTTGCAAGCGCCCAGTAACACGATCCCGTGTAGCTGTGCTCAACGGTAAGACCGATTGATAAGTACCCCACTCACCATCTAAGAACCCCCAACGCCCCAAATTTCTCCCCCCCCCAACACTCAAATCACGCGACTGGCCAAACACCCCTCGAACCTGGGTATAACGACTGCGCACGCGCGCACCGCTACCCAGCAAGTTCGTCACCGCCCCACCAACAGACCAAGCCAGATTTCTTTCTTCGCCTTTTTGTAGGCGCACATTGCCCCGCATATACAAAAATATATTGCGGATCGGTCGAAGGGTCACATCGCCCTTGAAGCCCTG
>JBLHJX010000138.1:0-14031 GCA_047619225.1 Candidatus Latescibacterota bacterium | reverse complement strand
CCATCGCAAGCTCTATTTGGGCTTATCAGGAGCTGTATCGTTTTTGGGTCTGGGGCGATCCTGCTTTTTTACCCATTCTCATTTCTTGGGTGATTTATGCGGGCCACTTATTGGCTCGGCGGTTTGCAGGGTGGCAAGGCAAGCGGTCGGCCGTCTTGTCTATTGCTGGATTTATCTTGGTGATTTTGGCTTTCCCGGTGATCGGGGTTTTGTTCTCTGGGCAACATCCCTTAGGTGGGTGAAAGGCCGAAACGTAGATGCCTTATCCCGTGGTACTGAACATTTCCGGGCGTCTGTGTGCCGTTGTGGGTGCCGGGAAGGTCGCCGAGAGAAAAGTAGAGGGTTTGTTACAAGCTGGGGCTGTTGTGCGGGTCATTGGTACTCATCCAACGCTCAGAATCCAAGCTTGGGCAGATGATCAAAACATTGAGCTGGTTGATCGTGGATTTTTTGAAACAGACTTGGATGACTGCTGGTTGGTTTTTGCCGCTACGAACAATGCGGATGTAAATGAGAAAGTGGCAGCAGTCACCAGAGGAAGAAACATTTTGTTTTGCCATTCCGCTGGTGGTGAGGGTGATTTCACCGTTCCTGCTGTCTTGAATAACGGTGATCTGCAGGTCGCTGTTTCCACTCGGGGCGCCAGTCCAACTTATGCACGATTGGTTCGCGATTATTTAGACGAACACCTGAGTACAGGGCATGGGGAAGTATTAACGATCTTGAAACAAGCCCGTGCGCAACTCAAAGAAGCCGTTCCTAATGATTCGATCAGGCGCCAGAATATCTGGCGTTCGATGTTGTCACAAGACATTTTTGAAGCGGTTCAAGCCGGAAGTTTGGACGAAGTTAAACAACGGATATTCGAATGCCTATCGTTGTCACAGGATTAAGCCACAGAACAGCCCCAGTTGCCGTTCGCGATGGTGTTGCGGTTTTGCCAAAAGCCGTTGATGCGGTTCTTCAAGCCCTACAGCGCATTCCCGTTGTGGCTGAGTGTGCTTTGTTGTCAACGTGTAACCGCACAGAAATCTATCTCGTGACCTCCAGTGTTGATGAGGCGGTGGGCAGCGTTTGGGACATTGTTGGCCAAGAAAGCGGTCTTCCTGCTGAGGAATTGAGGGCACATTTATTTGCACATACTGAGGCCGATGCCGTTCGCCACCTTTTTGGGGTTGCGTCGGGTTTGGACTCAATGGTCATGGGTGAACCGCAAATTGCGGGGCAAGTTAAAGATGCGGGCGCATTTGCCTTGGCTGCTGGTTCGAGCAAAACGGTACTGAATCGATTGTTTCGGTCTGCTACTGAGGCGTCTAAGCGCGCGCGCACCGAAACAGAAATTGGGACAGGGGCTGTGTCGGTGAGTTTTGCCGCGGTGGAGTTGGCCAAGAAAATTCTGGGCGACTTAGGCGGCCAGCGAGCGCTGGTATTGGGTGCTGGTGAAATGAGCGAGTTGACTGCGTTGCACCTGGTGTCCAATGGCGTGAAGTCTCTTACTGTTGCAAGCCGCACGCTTGCACGTGCTGAGGATCTGGCCGAAAGAATCAAAGGCCGCGCAGTGGCTTGGGATGTGGCCATGGCGCAATTAGACCAAGCGGACGTTGTGATTAGTTCAACAAGTGCAGAGGTGTATGTGCTTGAACGCGATGCTGTAGCCGCTGCAATGCAAAAACGAAAAAATAGGTCTATGTTTTTAATTGATATTGCTATGCCACGTGATCTCGACCCCGAAATTGGCAAGCTCTACAATGTCTTCCTTTACGATTTGGATGATCTTGAGTCGGTGGTTGGGGCCAATTTAGAAAAGAGAAATGTAGAAGCGCAAAAGGTGCAGGTTATTTTAAACGAAGAAGTTCAGGCTTTCGTTGCTTGGATCAACTCACTGGATGTGGTGCCCACCATTGTTGCGCTTCGTCAGCACTTTCAAGCATTTATGGACGCAGAATTGGAGCACGCCCGATTGGAAGACTTGGGTGAGGAGCAACAAGCTCAAGTTGCGTATTTGTTACGACGCTTTATGAACAAGCTTCTCCACAAACCCGTTACGCGTTTAAAAGAAGCTGCTGAAGCAGAAGATGGCATGGGGTACGTGGAGGCGTTGTCTTATTTGTTTGAGCTTTCAAGTGATCTGCAAACCAAATTGGAAAAACAAGAAGAGGTGAAATCGTAATGCCCGACACACTTCGGATAGGTTCGCGTGGGAGTCAGTTGGCACTTTGGCAGGCTAACTGGGCAAAAGATCAGTTAGAGTCGCAATTTCCGGATTTGCTTGTAGATATTGCAGTCATTCGCACCCAAGGGGATCGTTTGTCAGAAATACCATTGTCCCAAATGGGTGGCAAGGAAGTTTGGACCAAAGAAATAGAGCAAGCGTTGTTAGAGAACCAAATTGATTTGGCGGTTCACAGCCTAAAAGACTTACCCACGCTTTTGCCAGAGGGATTGATTCTGGGGGCCGTGAGCGAGCGGGAGGATGTTCGAGACGCGTTGGTGAGTCGGTTGGGGAATGTCCTGTCTGATCTTGCTGAAAGCGCGCGCATCGCCACAAGCAGCTTGAGGCGTCAAGCCCAATTGCTCCATGCCCGACCCGATTTGAGGATTGAAAGCATTCGTGGGAATGTAGATACTCGGTTACGGAAATTAGAAACAGAAAAATTTGATGCCATTGTGTTGGCTGCTGCTGGGTTGATTCGGTTGGGGTTAAGAGATCGAATTACTGAACTTTTGGACCCCAACATGTGTGTGCCAGCCCCTGGGCAAGCTGCCTTAGGTATCGAAACACGTGCCCATGATGCCCGAACGGCTGTGTATGTTGCGGTGCTCAATGACGCGAGCGCGTTTCGAGATGTCGGGGCCGAACGCGAAATGCTGCGTACATTAGAAGGCGGGTGTCGGGTTCCAATTGGTGCGTGGGCGCGTATGGAATCTGACAAATTCTCTCTTACCGGTGTGGTTGCCAGCCCAAATGGCCACCGGGTGATCAAAGCGTCGCTTGTCGGCGATAAAGAAGACCCGGGTCGTTTGGGACGCGAAATGGCTGAAAAATTACGGGCCTTGGGGGCCGACGACATTCTTTCCGATTTTAAAGAATCCTGATTGCCGCCCTCGAGGCGGTTTTTTATTTTGAAGGTGGCCATGCAAAACGGATGTGTTTATTTGGTGGGGGCAGGACCTGGCGATCCAGAGCTTTTGACGGTGAAGGGGCTTCGGTTACTCCAAGAGGCTGATGTCATTTTATACGATGGGTTGGCGAATCCCGTTTTGTTATCATACGCAAGGCCGGGATGTGAGCGGGTAAACGTTGAAAAAAGGCCAGGTTTTCAGCGGGTTCAACAAGATGACATCAACCAACTGATGATAGACCACGCGCGTGAAGGGAAACGTGTGGTGCGCTTAAAGGGAGGCGACCCAATTGTTTTTGGGCGCGGTGGGGAAGAGGCCGAAGTGCTGAAAAGTGAGGGCATTTCTTTTGAAATTGTCCCCGGCATATCCAGTGCAATCGCCGCACCTGCCTATGCAGGCATTCCCGTTACGCACCGTGGTGTGTCTACCCATTTTACTGTTGTGACGGGTACAACAACCGCACTTGAAGGTCAGCATGAAGTTGGTTGGGAATTGCTTGGCAAGGCGGGTGGCACCCTTTTGATATTGATGGGCACGCGCAATCGATCAGAAATTGCACGGCGCTTGATGGCAGGTGGCCGAGCACCAAATACCCCCACAGCTGTGATTTTTAGGGGAACATTACCCATTCAAAAGACCATTCGCACCCAATTAGACCAGTTGGCAGATGTGCCCATTGAAAATCCATCTGTGATTGTGGTAGGCGCCGTTGCGGGTATCGATTTGTCATGGTTTGAGGATCGTCCGTTAATGGGGCGAACCATTGCTGTGACCCGTGCGCGAACACAAGCAAGTGATTTGGTGCGCAAGCTGACCGCTCTGGGTGCAGATGTGCTTGAAGTCCCAACCATTGAAATTGCCCCCACAGACAGTTGGGCCCAGGTCGATCTTGCAATAGCGGCGTTACCCCAAACCCAGTGGGTCGTTTTTACAAGTGTTAATGGTGTCACTCATTTTTTTGACCGTATCTTCGGGTTGGGGTTTGACTTGAGGGTATTGGCTGGTGTAAAAATTGCCGCCATTGGTCAAAGCACGGGTGATCGGTTACGAGCGTATCACCTCAATGTCGATTTGGAGCCCCAAAATAGAGTTTCTGAGGGGCTGTTGGAGGCATTTCAAAAAGAGGAGCCCTTGACGGGGGCGCATTTTCTCATCCCAGGGCCAGAGAAGGGGCGATCTGTCTTGCCTGAGGGCCTAAAGCGAGCAGGCGCAGTGGTTAATGAAGTGGCAGTCTATAAAACGATGCAACCAAAAACACTTTTAGAGCGTTTCAAACAGGTAATGGCAGAGCAAAAGCTTGATCTGGTAACATTTACCAGTTCTTCTACAGTAACAAACTTGGTTGCTCTGTTAACTGGGGCCGAGGTTTCAATGCCCATAAAGGCCGCTTGCATAGGCCCCATTACCGCCCAAACTGCCGAGGCCAATGGTTTCCAAGTTGTCGTCCAGCTCGATTCGGCGGACATTTCGATTGACGGGTTGGTGAACGAGATTGTCAAGTTTTTTACGGTCAATGATTGCGTCTAACTCTTTAAAGAATAACATACTTTAAAAAATGCGGTTGACACACTTCTTAGGAAGTCGTAAATTTTAAGGTAGCTGAACATAAATCTGAATTTCACGTTGGTTTGGTCGATAATTATAACATATCGCATCGTCGTGATTCCGTCTTTTGACAGGAGGCATGAAATGAAGAAGCTTTTAATGGCTGTATGCACAAGTGCTGTGCTTGTTGGGAGTGCCGTTGCTGGCCCGCTGACTCAGGGTTTAGAAATTAATGGGGGCGAAAATAGTTTTGCTGCCTTAACCTTGAAACGCGCACAAAATGTAAAAGAAGAAAGTGGTGAGGTTAAGTTGCGTGTTTCACTAAACGAAGCCCAACAATTAAAGGGTTATGGTTTTGTTTTGCATTTTGATCCAACCAAATACGAATTTCTCTCGGCCAAAGAAGTGGATGGAAATTTGCTCAATGCAAGCGGTGGTGAATCTACCCTGTTTTTAGCATCTGATAAGACGCCGGGGCAAATTGCTGTTGGCTCAATGAAAGTGGATGGTCAAGGTGCCACCGGTAATGGGGAGTTGGTCGAATTTACGTTCCGCACACAGGACCCACCCATACCGACCGATTTTCAAATTTTAGACGGCGTACTCGTTGACCTCGCGGGGAGTATCGATGCGATTAACCACATTGAAATTGGTAGTTTGGTACCCGTACCAACGGATTACTCGCTGGATCAAAACTTGCCAAACCCGTTCAACCCATCCACCACAATTAAATATCAATTGCCAAGTTCCGGCGATGTATCAATGATCGTTTATAACTTGCTCGGTCAGCAAGTGCGAAATTTGGTGAAAGAAACAATGGATGCGGGTTTTCATTCGGTGGTTTGGGATGGTAAGGACGAGCTGGGTAAGCAAGTTGCCAGCGGTGTTTACATCTATCGTATACAATCTGGTGACTTCTCGACTGCCAAAAGAATGATGTTGCTCAAGTAAGGTTCTATCCTCTTAGAAAAGGCCGTCTCAGACGAGACGGCCTTTTCTTTGTTATGTTGCAACAGAAGGTCAATCGGTCAATGTGACACGAAAATGCTGTTTAAGGATTCATAGGGGGTTGTATGTTTTGGGGATTTTTGATGTTTGTTATCTTTTTGGTTTGTTATTTGGGGCAATCGATCTCTTCCGGGATGGAAGGCAAGAAGGGGTGGACGTTGCAATGGGCCTGTTGGTCGGTTACTTGTGCTACCATTTTAGTTTGTTACTTAGTTGCATAATATGGCATCGTTTATCGAAACAAAGCGGCACATCAATAAGCCGACCCAAACATATACCTGTGAGCTGTTTTGTCAGGGGAGTGATTGGGTCGTTTTGCGTTATGTGTCTGAGGCAGAGTGGTACATTGGCAATACCCATTTACCGGTTGGAACGTCTACTTTGGCTTGTTATGAACAGGGCGCTGATTGTGTCCTTTGGCGTATGATTGACCCAAAGGGTCACTTAATAGGTCACCTGTTTCATATTTGTGCAGACATTGATATACAACCTTCAGCTGTAGATTACTTAGATCTGCTGTTGGATGTTTGGGTGGATGCTCAAGACGCCCTTGTGATCTTAGATGAAGATGAATTGGCCGATTGTGTTTATCACGATAAGTTGACCGAATCGCAAGCCCACGAAATCGAGACTTTTGCGAGGGATATTGCGAGAGATCGACAAGCTTGGATCACAAGCTTGGATCACAAGCTTGGACAAAAATCTTAAATAGATCCCAATTAGAAAAACGAAGTCTGTTGGACAAAAGAAGGGTTCTCAATCCTGGGTTTTCATCTTTCGTCTGCCATTCTTGGGTTTCAAACACCTTGACTTTATTTCACTAAAGGTTTAATGTTCAAGCGATTACCCGAATTTCCCCTCAAATTTCCCCTGTTGTTTCAAATGTTGAACCCCACTTTGTTTGGCCCTTATTATACCGGTGTTTTTCATGGTAGATTCTGAGCACATGTCTCCATTTTGTTTGGGGATATTGGCTTCGCATGCTGGCACTAATTTTCAGTCTATGCTTGATCGGTGTTTGACCGGTGAGATTCCAGCACAAGTGGGTGTTGTGATCAGTAACAACAGTCAGTCGGGGGCGATCAAGCGGGCTCAAAAGATGGGTATGCCTACTTGCCATTTGAGCCGTGCCACCCATCCAGATCCAGAAGCTTTGGATCGGGCGATGACGCAAAGTTTGTGTGATCATGGCGTCGATCTGGTTGTGCTTGCTGGTTATATGAAAAAACTCGGGCCTGGTCTGTTGCAAACCTTTGAAAATCGTGTCGTGAATGTCCATCCGTCTTTGTTGCCGGCATTTGGTGGGCAGGGGATGTTTGGGTATCACGTTCACAAAGCTGTTTTAGACAGCGGGTGTGCTGTGACCGGGGTTACTGTGCACCTCGTGGATGAAGTGTATGACCACGGGGAAATTATTGCACAGCAAGTTGTCCCTGTTATCAAGGGTGACACACCAGAGATGTTGGCGCAGCGCGTTTTGAAAATGGAACATAGGTTGTATCCCAGTGTCGTCCGCCTTATGGCTGAAGGGCGAATTCGTATTGATGGTGGTTGTGTCAACAAAACCGGTTAGCCTTGTCTTGGAGATCATAAATTTATGGCTTTTTCTTTTTCTAGTATGTTGTCGAACGACATTGGCATTGATTTGGGTACTGCCAATACACTTGTTTTTGTCAAAGGACAAGGGATTGTTATAAACGAACCCTCCATTGTGGCTTTGGAAAAACAGTCGCGCAAACCGTTGGCCATTGGGGCAAAGGCCAAAGAGATGCTGGGCCGTGAAAATCCCAACATCGAAGTTGTCCGCCCTTTGCGGGATGGGGTCATCGCCGATTTTGATGTCACCGAGGAGATGTTGCGGTTTTTTATTAAAAAGGTGCAGAAGAACAAGCTCTTGGTGCGTCCACGCATCGTCATTTGTGTACCCTCTGGAGTCACCGCGGTTGAGATGCGTGCAGTTCGTGAATCTGCCGAACGCGCTGGGGCACGTGAAGTCTATTTGATTAAAGAACCCATGGCCGCAGCCATTGGCATTGGGCTTCCCGTTGAAGAAGCGATAGGCTCGATGGTGATTGATATTGGGGGCGGGACATCTGAAATTGCGGTGATTGCCCTTTCTGGGATCGTGACTTCGCGGTCCATAAAGACCGCTGGTGATGAATTGACCGAGGCTATTGTGCAGTTTATGAAGCGCAAACACAATCTTTTGGTCGGGCAACGCACTGCCGAACAAATTAAATGCGCAATTGGTTCGGCTGGGCAATTAGATGAAGAGTTGCAGCACACGTGCCGGGGGTTGGAGTTGGTGCAGTCTATTCCCAAAACGATTATTGTGGATTCAAATGAAATTGCAGAAGCGTTGGCAGAGTCGGTAAGTGCAATCATTGATGCGGTGCGCCAAACGCTTGAACAAACACCGCCAGAGTTAGCTGCAGATATATTAGACCGCGGCATTATTCTAACGGGTGGCGGGGCGTTGCTAAAAGGCTTGGACCGCCGCTTGGTGGAAGAAACCAGCCTGCCCGTGATTGTAGCAGATGATCCCTTGACCTGTGTGGTTCGGGGCACGGGCAAAGTTTTGGACGACATTGAAGGTTATCTAAAAGTTCTTGAATAGGATATTATGCAGCGCATTTATGCTTTTTTAGGGGATAACCGAGGGTATGTCACCTTGGGTGTTGCCGTGTTATTGTCTTTTGTGATGTTGTCTTTAGATACGGCCACGCGTTTACAATTTGCCCGGGGGGTGACCAGTGGTTTTATGTCTGTGGGTCACCGTGTTTTCGCGTGGCCATTAGACTTGTCGAGTTTGCGGTTTGAAAATGGCGTATTGCGGGAACAGAATCTCAGATTGTCTTTGGAACTGCTGCGCTTGCGGGAAGCCCGGTTAGAAAATACCCGTCTACGTGATTTATTGCAGTTTCGTTCCTCACAAAATTCCGCAGAAAATTTTCTAGCAGCCAAAGTTTTGGCCCGCAATCCCGCGCGTATATCCAATACCATTTTGATAGACCTTGGGATTAAAGATGGTATTGCCGCTCGCCTGCCTGTGGTGACGCCCGATGGACTTGTCGGGCGTGTTTTAGAAGTGCACGATCATACGTCCGTTGTCCAATTGCTGCTGGACCGCAATTGTCATGTGAGTGCAGTCTTGCAGCGAGAGAGCCGTAGCCAGGGCATTGTTACGTGCGGTGAAGGTGTTTTTTATTTGAAGAATGTGGGTGTGCGCAGCAATATTGAAGTGGGCGATGCGGTGGTTTCTTCGGGGTTGGGTGATGTCTTTCCGGGGGGGTTGTACATTGGGCGTGTTGCGTCATTAGGCGAAGCAGGACAAGAATTGTTTCGTGAGGTGATTCTTGCGCCAGGTGTCAATTTTAGCAACTTGGAAGAAGTGTTCGTTTTAAGAGATGAAAACCAATAACCCAGAAGGCCGTGAAGATGAACTCCACGACCTTCTGGGTTTGTTTTAGGGCTTGGTTTTATAATTGAATGTTCTTCTTAATTTCCCTGAGGGCTGCGCCTTCAGGGGATTTTTTATAGAATTCATCCAAAGGAAAACATCCAGAAATCATGCCATTTCTTGGGGCCGTGGTGCAATCGCTAAACGTGCGGCAAATTTTGCGTTTGGTCATGGCTCCATTTTGAAGAACATCGACTGGCAGATCTGGATAAGATAAGACCATGCGTCCCAAACCAATGAAATCGACCATGTTATCCCCCACCAGCTTTTGGCACACGTGGGGCAGAAATTCTTGCAGGTAAGAATACGCTGAGCCTACAATGAGAAAGTCGGGATACGCCTTTTTGATTTGCGCCACAATTGCAATTTGGCGTGCCACGCCAACAAGCGGATCTTCTGGGGGCTGGTAGCCGTCTGAGGGCGGATAATAGGCCGGGCGTTGGATGTGTGGGTTGTAATATGGGCTGCCGGCTGAGAGATTGACAAGCGTGATCTTCATTTCTCGGAGAAGGTCTAAGAACTTGAAGGTTTCAGAAAGTTGTGCCTCAATGGGGTTGTCAAAATTTGTACCAAACCCATATTGGTAGGGCAGGTGTTCAGCAAATTCTTCGGGAATCCCAGGTCCGAGCTTTTTGCCATCGCCCAGATCTGGGTCGGGTTTGTAGGGCACAAAATCAAAGGCACTCAAACGCACCCCTATTTGTAGATTCGGGTGTTTTGCCCGAATACCTTCCACTATTTCACGCAAGAAACGTGTGCGATTTTCGAAGGATCCACCATAGGGGCCTGGGCGTGTGAAGGCGCTCAAAAATTCATGGCCCAAGTATCCGTGACAATGTTTAATGTCTACAAAGTGATACCCCAAATCGGCAGCCATGTCTGCTGCTGTGTGGTAGTCGTCTATGATGCCTTTGATGTCGTCGTCAGAAAGTAAGAGATCATCTGAGTCGATGCCAAATTTGCGGTCGAGAATAGGATGTCTGTAGACGATTTGGGGTTCGAGTTTGGCTTTGCTAAAGGGGCGACAAAAACGGCCAGAGTGGGTGAGTTGCAAACCTATATACAGGTCGTCTGTGTTGCCGACGTGTTCTTTGTGCGCAGCTACGAGCGTTTCACGCAGTTTGCCAATGCCTGCCTTGCTGTGTTCTGATGCATACAGCTGGTTTGGGTTTGCGCGCCCTTCGGGGCGAACGGCAACGGCTTCACCGCCCCAAATCAGTTTTGCACCACTCAAACCAAAGTTATGCCAACGCCGACTGGTATATTCTGTTGGGCTGCCATCTGTTTCTGCGTCCCAGCCTTCCATGGGGTGAATGCAAAAACGATTGCCAATGGTGAAACCGCCGTATTGTGCACTTTGGGCCAGGGGTGAGTCTGGGGCTTTGAGGATCTCATCGTCACAGGGTAAATCGATATTTTGATCTTTTAAATGTGCCCGAAATGCATCAACGGTTTTGTGGTGGCCAATGCGAACAAATTCTGCCATGTGAACTCCTTGGTCAATAAATCAATTGATTTCTTCTTGTTTGAGAAGTATGAATATAAAAAAGGTTGCCAATACAAGCAATTGTTCAAAAAGGGGTCCAAGATGTCAGATGGTCAAGCGGTTATTGTTGTTCCGGGCGATGAACCCAGACAAATTGCAGGTTCAGCCCACTTGGAAAAATTGAAATCCTATGGTCAGGTGACGCTTTTTGACACGCGGCCACAATCGACGGAGGAAAAAGTTGAACGGGTGAAAGATGCGCAAGTCATTATGAACACGCGCGGTTCTGTGCTGTGGGGCGAGGCAGAGTTTAGCCAATTGCCCAATTTGAAGATGCTGACAACGTGTTCTATAGGCACTGATATGATTGATTTGAATGCCGCACGCAAGCATGGCGTTATCGTTTGTAATCAGCCCGGTCGTACAGCCCCAGTGGTTGCAGAGCATATGTTTGGTCTGATGTTTGCCATTTCCAAACGCGCGGCGTATTTTACGGCCCAAATGAAAGCCGGCAATTGGCCAAGGAGAGACAATGTGATGTTGCAGGGCAAAACCTTGGGTATTGTGGGAACCGGCAATATTGGCGCAGAAATGGCACGCTTGGGGCGGGCGATTGGTATGGATGTGATCGCCTGGACTTTTAACCCGTCGGCTAAACGCGCAAAAGAATTGGGTGTGCGATTTGTTGAATTAGACGACTTGTTAAAAACGGCTGATGTGGTGAGCTTGCATGTGGCACTGACGGATGATACAAGAGGGTTGATTGGGCAGCGCGCATTTGAGACGATGAAACCAGGCGCCTTGTTCTTAAATGGTGCCCGAGGTGCGGTTGTGGACACCTCTGCGCTGGTTCATGCCTTAAACAGCGGACATTTGGGTGGTGCGGGCATTGATGTGTTCGAGCAGGAACCCCCACCGGCCGATTTGGAGTTGCTCAAATGTGAACAAGTGGTATTGACACCCCATTGTGCAGATATGACACCGGAGGGCGTTGATTTGCTCAACAGTGGTGCCGTGGAGAATGTCATCGCGTTTTTGGAAAACCGAACACAGAATACGGTGACCTAGGGAAGCAAGGGAACAGGTCGGTTTCTTTTTTGCCTTGTTTCGATAGTTTGTTTGATGGTTTGGTAGGAAGTTTTTGCTCTGTGGGGCAAAAAATACAGTGAAGGGATCGGAGGTATGAAACCCCCGATCCTTTTTTATGTTGGTTTTAAAGGCGTTTCTTGTCAGGATATCTGTTGGCACAGCGTTCGCTTTGTGAAAAGCCATCGCGGCATTAACCACCCTGTTCAAGCAAAAGGATCATCCTTATGCCAATTTCTGAAAGCGTTACACAAGCTCGGTCTTCTTCTGGATATGCGCCTAATCGTTCTGGTATTTTTGATTCGCTTGATGTGAGTGCGACTGGGCTTTCAGCACAACGTCGAAAGCTCAACGCCATTGCCAGTAACATTGCCAACGTGGATACCACACGCACAGATGAGGGCGGTCCTTATAAACGCAAGCAGGTGTTGATGATTGAGTCGCCAAGAATGGCGCGGTTTCGCAATATTTTACACGCGGAGCAGAACAGGCTTTCAAGTACCAATAACTCGCATATGCCAGGTGGGCAAGCACGCACAATTGATGAGTTGCTCGGGTCGGGTGTGGAAACGGCTGAAGTTCGAGAAGAAGCCGTAGAACCAAAGTTGGTTTATGACCCAGCACATCCAGATGCACGTGAAGACGGTTATGTTGTCTATCCCGATATCAATATAGTAACGGAAATGGTCGACATGATATCCGCCTCACGCGCATATGAAGCCAATGTCACAGCGATGAATGCCTCAAAAGAAATGGTTACCAAAGCCCTTGAAATCTAAAATCTATTGAAACGATATCTATCTTATCTCCTCCCGCCACGAATCTGACCTTGAATGCAGGATCGCTCTCCCCCTTTTGAATGATCCTGTCCTTCCTCTGAAGCGGTATTCGACACCCTCGTCGAATACCGCTTTATTTTTTGCTATTAGTGGTCTTCTGATCTCATTGTTGAGTTTATTCTGATTACTTGAGTATAATAACCTTTATACTCAAAATAGAGGTTGCCAACCCCTATTTTTTATGCCTAAATTGCACATATCTGCAAAGTGTGAATTTATCATTATACTCAAAGATGAGGGAAACATGCCCAAACCCGTTGTTGAAACCAACGAAACCGTTCTTCCCGTAGAGGTCGAAGACCAGTTGAAAACCTTGATCGACGACTTCCTCCGAGACCTTGATGCCGCGCGAAGGTCGCCACACACGATCAAGAATTACCGATCTGATCTTGGTCGGTTTAGGAAGTTTGTGGCAACTGAACAGAGATCATTGGACATCCCGCTGATCCGTGCTTACTTGGCCACACTTCAGGATTTGGCACCCGCAACACGGGCGAGACACCATTCGGCTTTGAAATCATTTTTTGAATGGTGCTACCGGCATGATCTGATTGCTGTGAATCCGATGGGCAAGTTCGATGCGCCGAAAGTTTCGCAGGGGCTACCCAGACCGATTCCGAAAAAGAGTCAGGAGCGGTTGATGCGTGTGATTCGTGCATCGAAACCTCGGGAACGATTGTTGTTTACTTTGGTTGCTGAAACGGGTTTGCGCATTGATGAGGCATTGGGTATATACGTAGAGGATATTCGGCTGGATGCTGGACAAGAGGGGATCCGGTTTCGCGGGAAAGGGGATTTTGAGCGTGAGGTTCCACTGCCATTTGAGTTTGAATCTTTGAAGCTTCTGCGAGGGTATATTCGCAATGAAGATCTGGTGGCCGGGCCATTGTTCCGAACTGGGAAAGATTGTGACCGGAGAATGACCTACGGGACGGCACTTTATCAGTGGCAAAAGTTATGCAAGGAAGCGGGTGTCGAGTGCGAAATCCATCAGCTTCGGCATACGGTGGCCACAACGCTTCTGAACAGTGGGGTAGGGATTGGAACGGTGAGAAGGTTACTTGGGCACAAGAATCTTCAGACAACCCAGCGCTATGCTGAACTGGCAGATGAAACGGTCAGGCAGGAGTTAGAGGCTTTTGCGCGGAGGAGGGGAAGGGCAACCTGATCAGACGATTCATACTCACCGACTGGCATCAAAACATATCTGGAAAACGGATTACGATGTAGCAATCATCACCTGGAAGAGTTATATTCAAAAGTTGTGGACGGTAAAAAAAAGAGAGCGTATCCTTTGATATGACAAAATATCAAAAATCCTCATTCGAGGAGAAAGGACACGCTCCATGGAAAAATATACATTGTCAGAAGAGGAAAGCATAGTAGAAGATACCTTGACCGACAGCTTGGATGTGGTGCTTCGTAAAGGTGCCCGAAAAATGTTACAGGTCGCCTTAGAAAATGAAGTGTCAGAATACATATCT
>JBLHJX010000137.1:0-14066 GCA_047619225.1 Candidatus Latescibacterota bacterium | reverse complement strand
GCATCTGACGCCAATTTTTCCATTGTCCCAATTGCACCCGCACAGGAAATGGGATGTGCATTATACGTACCGGCAATCAATACACGTTTAGAAGCATCCTCGTGTACAAAATAATGCATCAAATCGGTTCGCCCACCAATCGCACCCATGGGATACCCATTTGCAATCGCTTTGCCAAATACCGACAAATCGGGCATCACCCCACAAATGCTTTGGTATCCGCCAATGGCATGGCGAAACCCCGTCTTCACTTCATCAAATACCAGCACCACACCCTGTTCGGTACACAAATTGCGCAAACCTTCCAAGTAACCATCCACGGGTTTCACAATGCCAATGTTCTGTAAAATGGGTTCCGTAATCACCACGGCAATATCATGGTGTGCCATCACCCAACGCACAGAATCCAAATCATTATAATTCACCACATGAACATCGTCCAACACATGCGCTGGTATGCCCGCAGACAAGGGTGCTTTTTTGTATTCACCCGGCGATACACGAGGGCCAATCACATCCAATGGCGTCATCACATTAACAGCCACATCATTGTGCCACCCATTGTACCCCCCCTGCATCACAATGACCCCATCGCGACCCGTATGCGCTCTTGCCAAACGCACAGCATGAAACGTCGCCTCAGAGCCCGTATTCGTCAACATCACCTGCTCAACAGATGGCACGTGCTGCACAATCAACTCAGCGCACCGTCCCTCCCACGTATTTGTGCCCGACCCCATCAACGTTTGCCCGTCAGCCATCGCCTGCGTCACAACCGCATTCACATCGGTATCGTTGTGCCCCAAAATATAAGGCGCAAAACCCGCATGATAATCGATATATTCATTGCCATCGGCATCCCAAACGCGGCTGCCTTGCCCACGCAAAAAGGCAATCTCAGGAGCGACTGCCCTGTTTACCGATACCACACCACCCGGAATCACATTCCGGTTTTTTGTATAAATCTCAGCGGACTTCTCAAGTGCCATAACACATCCTTCCAATCGCAAAACAAAAAAGCGGGCACGCTGCCCGCCTTAAGAAAACAAACCCTATCTAAAACAGCAAATTGAAATCTATCTGGTCATCTTGCAAATCGTGCTGAGATTTGGCTGTGGATACGTCTCCAAAAAACCATTGGGGCGCCGCGTCAAATACTTCAACCAACTGCCCTCATCTGCCGCTTCAAAAATGCGATCATAAAGTGTATCCCCACCAAAAGAATTGGAAATAACACCTGGGCAATAAGTATACATCACCGTTCGCCGAATGGCATCGGACTCATTAAGCGAACAATGCCCCATATCGTGTGAAAATAACAACACATCGCCCGCCTTCATCGAAAGCTCCACCAACAGATCAGAGGCATCATCTCCCCGAGTGCGTGGATAATTTGCCTTGTGGCTTCCCGGTATTACCTTGAGCCCACCCCCGCCGGGTTCAATATCGTGCATTGCGTACATCAAATTCAAAAGATTGTGACGGATCTGTCCATTAAAATGATAAAAATTGTGCGTGACACTCGGCGTGTGATTAGAATGAAGCCGTGTTTCTCCACCCCGCCATTTAAATGCAATCCAAGTCGATTTCAACCGAGGTTTTTCCATCATCTCTACGATATAGGGCACAACCTTTGGATTCGCAGCCAATGGGATAAGTACCGCTTCCTGATTGACGATATCGTCATAACGCACCTCGGGGTTTGCTCCCTCACTTTTTGCGCAAAAATCATCCTGGGCTTTTTCTTCCCACACATCTATCTGCTTATTCAAATACCTCAACGTATCGGGGTCAATCGCCCCGCGAAGCAGCAGATACCCATTCAGGTCATAGCGGTACAATTCTTCTGGCGTCATGACCTATCCCTCACCGTCATGATCACCTTACCGATATTTTGATTGTTCGTCAAAATATCATGTGCATCCGCCACTTGCGCAATAGGCAACACCGTATCAATCACCGTCTGAATCGTGCCATCCACCAACAAAGGCCAAAACCGTGCCTCAAAACCTGTCTTGATGGCCACCTTCTCTTCCAGCGAACGACTGCGCAAAACCGACCCAATTACCCGCAACCGACTGCGTAACATGAGGCCCAAATTGATCTCTGCATTTGCCCCGCCTAACAACGCAATGATCACCAATCGTCCTTTCCGCTTCAAAAGAGACACATTGCGTTCCAAATATTCTCCACCCGAAATATCTAAAACCACATCCACACCATCCGGAGCAACCTCTCGCACGGCCTCAGCAAAATCGCGTTCTTTGTAATTAATTGCAACATCAGCACCCAATGCCAAACACCGCGCCACCTTATCTTCTCGTCCCGCCGTCACGATCACCTTGCAACCCGCTTGATGCGCCATCTGAATCCCCGCGGTGCCCACCCCACTCGCGCCACCATGAATCAGCACCGTCTCACCTTCTTGTAATTCACCTTCCATAAACAAATTTACGAATGCCGTATAAAACACCTCAGGCACAGCAGCAGCTTGTTCGAAAGACCAATCATCTGGTATATGCATCAATAACTCCTGCGGAACCGACACCTTCTCGGCATACCCACCACCAGACAGCAGCGCACACACCCGATCACCCACTTGCCAGCCAGTCACATCCTCGCCCACATCGGCAACCACCCCCGCCATCTCCAAACCCATATACGGTGGCGCACCAGATGGCACAGGATAATTTCCTGCACGCTGCAACAAATCAGCACGATTCACCGCGGTGGCATGTATATCTACCAGCACTTCTCCCGACTTGCATTCTGCATCCGGCACATCTGCCCAAGACAAAGGGAAACCCTCTTTTGCATGATCAACACAAACAGCTTTCATCATGACACTCCTTTTCCATATCGACTTGCAGCAATTTCCCACCCCAACTGTTCAAATAATAGCTCAATACGGCTTGGAATAGGTGCAACCACAGTCACCTCATCACCGCTTTTAGGATGCCGAAAAGAAATCTGTGTGGCCATCAACAACAACCGTGCAATGCCAAACTGGCTTTTGAAAAAACGATTGTGTTTGCCATCCCCATAAGAGTGATCTCCCACAACAGGATGACGCAAATGTGCACAATGCCTACGAATTTGGTGTTGTCGCCCAGTCTTTGGCATGGCTTTCATTAAAGAATAACGCGCGGTTTGATAAGGCCCCACAGCAAACGGTAACTCAACGGTGGCCTCGCACGAAAACTCTGTAACGGCATCAACAGGTTCAGACACATCGGGTGGACAATAGGCATGATCGATTACCCCCGACTCCTGTAAATATCCACGCACCAATGCCAGATATTCTTTTTTTACCTCGCGCTTTTCAAACTGCACCATGATTTCATTTGCCACTTCAGAGCTCAGAGCAAACAGCACCACACCCGATGTCCCTCGATCTAACCGATGTGCAGGATAAACCCATTGCCCCAGCTGGTCACGCAACAATGGCATACAGCTCAAGGCATTGCGATCTAAATCCGTTGGATGCACAAACATGCCACTCGGTTTGTGGATGGCAATCAGATGGTCGTCTTGATAGAGGATGTCTAAGGTCATAGCATCATGAGCCTATGGCAACTTGATCTTGCGTTTTTCAGGGTCTTCTTGTTCACGATAAAACATTGCAATATGACCAATCATACCGACTTGCTCGCTTGCAGAACGTTCGGCGATTTCTACGGCCAAAGCCTTCTTCTCATCTTTAAATTCTAAAAAACGCACTTTGACCAATTCGTGCTGATCCAGCGCTTCATTGAGAGACGCGAGTAACCCTTCGGTCACGCCACTTTTGCCCACTTGCACCAACGGTTTTAACTCGTGTGCCACACTGCGCAGATATTTTCGATCTGCCCCCTTCAATTTCTTCATAACCACTCCCCATAGACAAACCCCTGTCTTGCAGATGAAGACAGGGGTTGGTGGATCAAACGACATACATCACTATTTCTTAATTTCAATCAATTCCAGTTCAAAAACCAAAGCCGAATTGGGGCCAATCTTACCTGCGGGTCGAGCACCATACCCCAACATGTGGGGGATAAAGAGTTCCCACTTTGAGCCCACTGGCATCATCTGCACAGCTTCAATCCAGCCAGGAATCAAGTTTGCAAGCGGCATAGTAAGGGGTTCGCCCCGATCGTAAGAACTATCAAACACAGTGCCATCAATCAAAGTCCCTTTGTAATGAAACGTAATGGTATCTGTCTTTTTCGGTTTGGGACCCGTGCCGGGTGTAATCACTTTATATTGCAACCCACTCTCTGTGCTTGTCACACCTTCCTTGCCCTTGTTTTCTGCCAAAAATGCTTCACCCAACGCTTTATTCTCTTCGGCCTGTTTATTTTGATCGGCCTGTGCGGAGGCTTGATCAGCCTGTTGTTTTTCAATCAAAACCTTAACCGCATCCTCACCTGTCATCAACCCAGCTTCACCGGTAGCCCCATCTTTAAAACCTTGAATAAAAACATCTGTATTCACATCAAAATTCTGTTGTTTTAATTGTTCTGAGAGATTTAAACCCAAAGCATAACTTTCTTTATGCTGCTTATTTTCCAAATCTACATCCACTGGCTTGGCGGCTTGTTCGCCCTGGCAACTGAACAATCCTGCAGCAACAAAAACTATCCACCACCGCTTCATATGTGCTCCTCTAAAAATAAATAACAGTCCGCCCGAAAGGGCTCTCCAAACGGGTTCCCGGTAGACAAGAACGGGCATAATATACAAATAAAGGCGTAAAAAAGACAATTATAAGGTCTCAGTATCACCAAAACTTGCTGCAAGCTAACCAATCACAAATCTCAAGTCATAATCTATAAACAAATAAGCCTATTTTGACTTTGTTTTTGACCTACTGACCGGAGATCCGTTGATCTATACCCCTCATTATTGAAACCGCGCTCGAACTTCACCGATCACAATATCAGGGATATCTTCGGTTTTTTCAACGGCATAGACGCCAATATGTTCCATATTTTGAACACGGGCCCGAAATCGTTCCACTTCTTGGTTGCGACCAATATGCACAGCAGTAACTCGATTTGGGGACTGTGACAAAAACTGGGTCAAGACATCCAAATTGGTGATTTGCATATCTGTAATCAAAAAAATATCCACATTTTCTTGTACCAACGGCACCAAGTCGGGCACCTGCAGAGAGGTACCGCCACCAAAATACCGACACAATGCCCAAAACACCTTGTCTCGATCTCTGCTAAAATCCAATATTTCCTTGCCACCCGACTGTGCATCGCTAAAATTGTACACGGCCACTCGGCGGCCTTTGCGCAAATAGGCATCGGCAGCACACCCTGCACCCAAAACGGCGTGCGACAATTCTTTATTGGGATCTGTCATGCTGCCAGATGAATCGACCACAATCAAACAATCGGGAATGCCATCATCATCGCCATGTGTTTCACCCGCTTGCCACTTCCACATTTGCGACACACCCGGAAGTATCTTACCAAAACTCGTCCACACATCAATATCTTGAACGGGTTTGCCAATTTCCCACGGAATATGTGAAAACGGCTGCTCACCCCCAACCTTCTCCAATGGTCTGGTATGCACAGGCAATCTCACCGCAGCGGCGCGTTTCATATAGTACAACATATCTGTATCCGATGGCAGGCCCTTTCCTCTGCCCATATGCGGCATCATGCCCTTTTTCTCCAACTCATCCTTAAAATCATCTACCATAGCTCGAAACGCATAGAAACCCTGCTCCGAAAAAGCTTCCAACGCATCTTCGATCTCACCGGGTGAATATTGTTGCAACCCATGATCGCCCATCATCCCCCCAGTCCCCTCGCCTCCTTCACCCTCACCCATCTTAGCGATAAGGGGTCCCATCACCTGCGCAAAAGACCGAACACTCTCACCCCAATGCGAGGCATCTAAATAGGGAATGCGTGCCAAACGATCTGATTCGGCAACATCCTTCACACCCAAATCTTTTCCCCAAAGCCGCTGATACAAAGCCCGTACCACGTCCGAAACCGGATCGGAAGGCAACTGCCGATACACATCGGCCAACTTTGAATCGCGCTCGCGCACAGCATGCGTATCGGCCACCACATCCATAAAATAATTCACCACCTGTTTCACCACCTCACCATCCATCAAAACAGGTTTCAATTGTGCGTATAATTTAAGATGTGTTTCAAAATCCCACGGGCATATCGTATGATGCGCCACACCATGATCCAACATCGCCGATGCCGCATCTTCTACAGGCATCACCTTGGCCAAAGCCTCTAATGTGTCCTGATCGAGCAAAATGGTCTTGCCCTTCATTTGAATCGACACCGCCTCGTCCCCCGATTCGGCCATCTCTGGTATTGGCAACTCGGGAAACAAATGGCGCTTGCGCACCTCGGGCCAAACTTTGTTGATCACATCTTTTAGGTTCATGATCCCCCCCCAAAGACCACCTGTTTGCGGTGGCGTATTTGTCCGGCTTGGGGATTGCCCATACCGCCTAATCGGCCCATCACTTGGATCACACCACCTGTCATTTGCTCGCCTACAAATCGTCCCGCATCACCTGACACATCAATTTGCCCACCCACCATACCCGCACCCAAATATCGCCCAACAGAACCGTTCACCTTTAAGTGCCCACCATCAAGAGAAATACCTGCCAAATCACCTAAATTACCCACCACAGTCAGTGTCAGATTCTCTCGTAAATGATAGCCCACCAAAGGCACACGCAAATCTTGCCCACCCAAATCCAATGTCATATCTGACAGATCAGATGCATTGCTAAATGCAGACAAAAATAAACCTAAGGGTCCAATGAGAAAAAAGTCTGGGTCATCACTTCGCAAAGCGTACTCACCAAAGGTAGAAACATCTTCGGCCTTCCAAGATGTTTCATGTGCAATCTGCAAGGCTGTTGCATAAGTTCGCTCAATCGATTCCCGGTCTTCGCGCCAAACACTGTTGCCCACACATTGGGCAATCAGCATTTTATAAGCATCGGTCAACTGTATCATCGCCGCAGAATGGGAGGCCAGAATTTCGTCCATAGGCAACGCGTGACCCGCGTTGGCATCTTGGCGACCGAACTCAGAAAATGGATTGTGTGATCTGCTCAGAAGACCTGTCACACGTTCCTGTTCCCAAGGTTGCGTTTCGGACGTAGTGGATTCCGGATCGGTATCAAATTCGAGAAATGGATTTTTCATGGTATAAACCAACGTGGAGACATGGGGCAGGCACGGGGCCTTGCAAAATCATTAAACACGGATATACATCGGGCAGGCACATAGGCCTGCCCCTACTTAGAACATGGGGCGACTGGGTTCTTTGCCTAAGTCGCGCATGATCTCAATATAAATGGGATGTTCGCCCTCAATGGGTTGGACATCTTCGCCGTTCAATATGCGATTGGCGGCCACCATAGCTAACTGGATGCGATCCCCTTGTTCCGTATAACGACGAAAAACGCGCCGTACGGCTTCGCGTGCCCTAAAAATGGGCAGGGCATCCTCGCGGCGTTCATTGGACGTTTCTTCATCCCGCCACTGAATACGATGTGCGCACACATAGGGCAATATCGTTCGCACATGCGCCAAATCGACAACATCATCGCCCAAAAGCCAAGCCAAAGCTTGGGCATATCGGCGAACAGAAATGGGTAACCGATTGGACGAACATGTTGCCACTTCATAACACAAATAACCTGTATAATGACACCCATCGCCACAAATTTCATGGGTACGCTTTTGGCCATATTTACAACAAAATGACAGCTCGGCCAAAAAGGTTCTGATAAACGCACTCGCATCGGCATCAAATTTCAAAATATCCATTTCTTTTCGAATCGCCAGCCGATCTTGTAACCCCAGCGTTGAGACGCCCAACCGTTCGGTTACACCCCGACCATATGCGTCACATTCCGTCTCTATTGCGTCCCAAGTATCTTCTTGTAACAGGCGCAACTGCATCGCTTTTTCACACGCCTCATCGCGCAGTAATTTTCCCGGTGAATCTTCTGTTCCAATTAACCAAGATAAATTGGGGCCTGGGTGTTTGGATTCCACCATCACATCAAAACGATCTAATAGCGGTACCACTATGGTATTCGTTCCACGATCCTGATAATTAGCCGTGGCAAACAAACAAAACTCATCATTAATCTGCACTTGATTCAAATAGCTCCAATTGCCACGGTCCACACCGTTCAAAATCAAACTCTGTTTGGTCTCTGGTAACCGATTAATTTCGTCCACAACCTTCACAGGCAAGCGTGCAAACGCCGACCAAACCACTTCCTCTTCCCCCCTATTCAGCGCACCCAAATTAGGACGCCCAACAATCTTCTCTTCGGTTTGTTCTGGGTGACCACTCACCTCGGCTTCCCAAATAATGCCCAATGGCAAACGATATAACAGTGCCCCAACATATTCTGCCGTTGTCGTCTTCCCCAACCCAGGCTCACCCACAATCAGCGCTTTGCCACCCACCAAACCCGTCAAAGTACTCAACAACAAAGCCGCATTGTACTTTTCGCCTTTCACTTCTAAATCGGCACGATTGAAGTACAACCGATCTTGAATAAAGGCCAATATCTCTTGTACTGTATTTTGTAGTTCACCCATATGTCATCGTCCTTAACATCTGTAAAAACGCCTCTACATCCGATCTTCTGCACGATCTTGCGGTACATACCCAATGACCTCACGCGCATGATCAATATCGACCCAACGATATTGATTATCTGACATCCCATAAAAAATATCATAACGCACACGCTCTGGCGCGTTGATACAACATTCATGAATGGCCACAATATCACGTTGACTGCACCACACAGATGCACCATTGGGCCGTGGTTTGTCTTCTTTTACGACCCATCCAATGCGCACGCATAACACCGACATCCCATGCACATCGGCATATGTTCGGGCCAAAGCTTCGCCCCATACTTTGCTTGAAGCATAGATATTCATAGGTCGTGTTGGCATGGTATGATCGACAATGGGTCGCTCTCCCTCATAAGTTCCCGCACTAAATGACTTATAGGGCTCAATGCTACCGTACCCAGAAGAGGCTTGAATGGAACTGGCATTCACAATGCGCGGCACACCAGCCAACCGACAAGCCTCTAAAACATTGTGCGCGCCCACAATATTGCTCTTGAGCACACTCTCCCACCCGCCCTGCCCACTTGGGTCTGCCGCCAAATGCACCACCACATCCATGCCTCTAAAGGCCTGCACCAATACATCCACATCTGACAGATCGGACAAGGTGAACTTTTCTTCGGGCACATCCACCCCGTCACCCTCTGCGACCCGTTCGGAATCTTGCCGACGTCGTGCCAAACCATACACATCATATTGATCGGGCGATTGCGCCAAATGTTTGTACAATGCGCCTGCGATCAAACCATAAACACCCGTAACCATCACCTTCATATTTTTGCTCCTCAAATGGGCAGATTAAAATCTGCGACTGGAAAGGCACATATTCAATAAACATCAAATCGTTCAACTTGATCAACTAAACCTGCATACACCTCCCCACCGATCAATCCATTTGCACCCGTCACCAACACCTTCTGTATCACAAACGATCCTCTGCGCGATCTTCTGGGGCATAACCCAACACGTCCCCTGCATGATCAATATCGGCCCACCGATATTCGCACTCTGACAACCCATAAAAAACATCAAACTTCAAACTATCGGGTGCATTGATACACCGCTGGGCCAACTGCACAATGTCGCGCTGGCTGCACCAATAAGCACCACTGGACAAATTCGTGGGGGCATCGGGTGCATTCACCCACCCAATGCGCATACACAAACACGACAAATCGTGCACATCGGCATACGTGCGCGCCAAAGCTTCGCCCCATACTTTGCTCGCCGAATAAGGCTCGGTCGGGCGCACAGGGTCGGTATGTTTCACAACATGAAAATCTTTGGGTACATCATCAAAGCGCCCCTCTTTAATCGACTTATACGGCTCAACCAACTGATACCCCCAAGTGGCCATAATAGAACTCGCATAAACAATACGTGGCACCCCTTCTAAGCGACACGCTTCAAATGCATTGTAACCACCAATCATATTGCTGTTCAAAATCGCTTCCCACGGTGCACCGGGGTCGGGATTGGCCGCCATATGCACCACCACATCCATCCCACGCACCGCATTTTGCACCGCATCTAAATCGGACATATCCGCCAAGAAAAACCGATCGGCTGGCACATCCACCACCTTGCCTTCGGCCACGCGGTCTGACGACACACTCCGACGTGCCAAACCATAGGCCTCATATACATCGGGCTGACTGTGTAACGTACCAAAAAGCTCACCCGCAATAAGCCCATAAACACCCGTAATCAAAACCTTTTTTGCCATATAATTTCCTCCTATTTTTTCTTCCGGGATCTACCAACGGTGTACCAAATGGCCTTGCCCCATAAAAAAGAACGCGTCCACAATAAAAATCAGTCCAATGCCAGCCACGTACCCCAGCAACAACCCCCAGAACAAAGGCTGTGCGCGTCGATATAGCGAAATACCACCCATTTTGAGCAACATAAACTTAATCAGCCAAGCCAAAAAAATCATAGACACTTGGCGTTGAATCACACCCGTCGTAAACACAGTAAGACCAATAGGACTCAACGGCCACCACAAAAAACGATAACGCAAAAAACTACAAAAACTCGCCACGGCTGCACCAATGCCCAAAAACATCATACGATCACCACTGGTATCAAACGGCGTTTGCAGCTTCTGAACCACATTGTCAAACACCACCTGATTGCCAGCATTGAATGTGTAGACGTTAAAGTTATAGGCTCCGTGGGTATACCCCAAATACAGCGTAAATACCGCTGATACCACCAAAGACAACACCAATGCAAAAATAGTGACAGCAAACAAAGAACGTGTTTTCAAATGCAGTTCGGCACCCAAACGAGCAATATGTGCCAAAGTGGTTGCGCCAAATGTATTGCCCAAACCAAATGTACTATAAGACAAAGCCAATGCCGCCGAACTCGTCGATTCCATATTGCTAATGCCAATGGTATAAAATGTAACACTCTGCGGCGTAATGGGCATGCGTGCATACATCAGCCCAGACTCTGCCACAATCCGACTCACGCCAATGGTCATGATCAGCAAGGCCATGAGGAACACCGACGCCACCAAAGGTGACATACCCGACCGCCACAACCAGAAAAACATAAATAAGATGCCCACCACACCTGCAATCAAGGCCGTCCGATAAGACATCAACTCATTGCTGTCATCAATGCCAGCATCGTTATACACACCCTTGCGCCACACCTGCTTCAAATGTTCACGCCCCATCCACAACCCGGTGAGTGTAAACGCAATAAAAGCGCCCTCGGCCTGCCACCCCAACGCTGCGCCCCCACTGGACCCCCAAATATCGGAGGCACCAATCGTATATCCAAAGCGATCAAATACCCCTGTTTGCAAAACACCAATGAGATAAAAGAACCACAGACTGAACAGAATGTCGAGATTGGTAAAAAACGCAAAACCCAAAATAAAAAAGTTCAACTTCATCTGAATAGACGGAAACCCACGCCCCAAAGAGACCGAATGAAACTGGGTAAAAAGCTCGATAGAAGGCAACAAATGCCAAAAATAACCTGCGATATTCCAACAAATAATAAATAAAGGAACAGACACACCCATCCAAAACAATCGATTGTGAAACAAGGCATAATCACCTGGGCCACTTACTTCTTCGGTCATCGCCAATGGTCCTTCAGCCAAAGGAAAGGGCAGCCGTTCACGCTCAACCCACTGCTTGCGCAAAACAGCCACAATGGCCACACTCACCAATGCAAGTGCAACCAAAAACGCCCCCCACCAAAGCAACGGCCCAAACCACGCCTCCCACGGAATAACAGCACCCGATGGTTTTCCCTCGAAAAACCACGTCATTTGCCCGCGACTATTGGTTGGCACAGCCCAGCGAGGCAAAGATTCGAGCAGAAATTCTCCCCATCGATTTTCTGCCGTGGCATAATAATGGGGTGCTGAAATAGCACCGATCAGCAACCCCATAAAATTGGCAGCCGGAATGGATGCACTGATCCACCCCATACAAAACACCACAACCATCTCACCTCGGTGAAAAACCCAAGCGGGTTTCATCGCTCGCAGCAAAAGATTGACCGGCAAAGCCACCAATGTAAAAACCAGCATAGTCGCCATAGGCAAATGCCCAAAAACCATGCGTGACGAATGCACAATATAGGCGGAATAAGCCGGTAACAGATTGGCACAAATGGAGATAATGGTGCCTAAAATAACCGCACGGACCGTAATGCCTTGTGTCGCCGTTAAAACATCTTGCCCTGCTTCCCTGTCTATTTGTTCAGGTAATGCGCTCATCCTCGTCCTTTCCCTAAAACTCAAAAACAATTCGATAAGAAGTTCTGAAAATGTACACAAAAGTCAATCAAAAGATGATGGTTCTACACACGGAGGGAAATTCATTGACACCATTGGGCCACAACCTATATTTAGCCCTGCCTATTACATTCTGACTATTTCTTAGGGAGACCCAAAAAACAATGAGATACAAACGCGTGCTTCTCAAACTCAGTGGCGGAGCTATCTCTGGCCCCCGCGAATCAGGATTTGACCCCGACTCTCTCGAACATATTGCCGATGAAATTCTCGACATGCACGGTCGCGGCGTTGAAATTGGCATTGTTATTGGCGGTGGGAATATCTTGCGGGGGAGCTTGGGCGAACAATGGGGCATCCACCGAGCAGAAGCAGACAACATTGGGATGCTCGGCACCATTATCAACGGCCTGATGTTGCGCGGCGTGCTCAACGCAAAAAGCGGTGTCGAAGTGCGTGTGATGACCGCCATTCCCATCAATGCTGTTGCCGAGCCCTTTATTCGGCTTGTTGCCCGGCGCCACCTCGACAAAGGGTATATTGTTATTTTTGCAGGCGGCATTGGCAACCCATATGTCACCACCGATTACCCCGGCGTTCAACGTGCTCTTGAAGTACAAGCCGAGGCCATCCTCTTTGCCAAGAACAAAACCAACGGTATCTACACCGACGACCCCAATAAAAACAGCAGTGCCAAACAGTATCGCACAGTGAACTACAATACGGTCGTACGCGAAAACCTCGGTGCATTAGACCAAACAGCCGTTTTGCTTGCCCGCGACCATCATCTGCCTATTCATGTCTTCGACTTTGATCGAACGGGCTCTATGCAGCGCATTATCGAAGGCGAAGACATTGGCACCTTGATTACGCAAACGCCCGAAGATACATATGTGGACTGACCTTAACCCCACGATCTATAATCTGACGATATAGTTGAGAGACAGATCAATGGCAGCAGAAACCACCCCCACCCGCATCATTAACAGTGCCGCGCCCATTCGCATTTGTGACAATGGGGGTTGGACAGATACGTGGTTTGCCAAACACGGAAAAATCTTTAATATTGGTGTTTATCCGTACGCAGAAGTACAAATAGCAGTGTACAACCGTGCAGATCGCAACGATAGGATCGTTCTCCATGCTGAAAATTACGGCGAACGCTACGTCATCCACCCTGAAAATATCGGTTGGGATCGCCACCCACTTCTCGAAGCTGCCATAGAGCGCATGGGCGTGCCGGAAGATCTCGCAGTACAAGTCACCCTCTTTTCCGAAGCACCAGCAGGGGGCTCCACGGGCACATCGGCAGCCGTCACCGTCGCATTGATCGGCGCACTCGACCCACTCACCCCAGGACGTCTCACCCCTCATGAAGTCGCCTATGTTGCCCAATCGGTTGAAACCGATATGCTCAAGCAACAGTGTGGCATTCAAGACCAACTTTGCTCGGCTTATGGGGGCATCAACTACATTGACATGTTCGATTATCCACACGCCTCAGTCTCTCAGATCCACATACCCAACACCACGTGGTGGGAACTCGAACGCCGTTTGGTACTCATCTACTTAGGTAAATCACACAGCTCATCCAATGTGCACGAACGTGTGATCCACGAACTCGAAGACGCCGGCCCAGACAACCC
>JBLHJX010000136.1:0-14196 GCA_047619225.1 Candidatus Latescibacterota bacterium | reverse complement strand
CATATATTCGCCCTACGCGACCGTTAACAGATCGATTGATTGCTGGTGTTGCAGGTCGACCTAATTTTACCATGTTATATATTGAAAAAGCGTTGATGAATCAGACTCGGGGTTTTGGGCTACAGGTGTTAGAAGTGATCGCCAAATATGGTATCAGCTATGACCACACCCCATCGGGAATAGATACGATATCTGTGATCATGAGCGATGGCCAATTGGGCGACAAAGGGGACGCCTTGGTCGCTGATATTACGCGGATCTTGGAACCTGATCGGGTAGAATTAATCTCTGGTTTGGCTTTGATTGCGACCGTGGGTGAAGGCATGTCCCACCGAGTAGGTATTGCTGCGCGGTTGTTCGGCGCACTTTCGCAAGCCAGTGTTAATGTTCGTGTGATTGATCAAGGGGCTTCGGAAATTAATATTATAGTTGGTGTTGAGGAAGCAGATTTAAAACGCGCAATTGAAGCCATCTATCAGGCATTTATCGAGTAAAGAGGTGTGATTTGAAAAGGATTGCCATCTTAACCGCCGGGGGGGATACCCCTGCATTGAATGCCACACTGCACGGTGCTGTTGCTCGGGCCAGCCAGCTGAATGTAGAGGTGGTTGGTTTGATAAAAGGGTATAACAGTTTGTTTAATCCCCGAGTTCCTTATGTACATCTCAATCCTTTGTTTCGAGTCATTCCTGAGTTGGATGCAACGGTAGGGGGTACGATTCTGGGTGCTTCACGTGACTATGTTGATCCGGATGATAATGAAGAGCTTCAAAAAATCCTTGATCGATTAAAGAAGTTACGTGTTGATGGGATGATTTGTGTGGGCGGAGATGGCACCTTGAACGGTTTGCAACCGATTGCTGAACGGATTCCTGCTGTCTTGGCACCCAAAACCATTGACAATGATTTGGGGCTTAACTATTCCAGCGAGTCGGAGGAATGGCATCGAGAAGAAACTCCTCACGGGACGAGGTATAAGCGCGCGGCACAGAGAACAGATTTTGACCTTGAATATATGATAAATTATGCCACACCAGGATATGCCACGGCCGTGTATGATGCTGCCATGGGGATACAGCGTGTGCGCACTACGGCTGAGAGTCATCGTCGTATTGCTATTATTGAAGTGATGGGACGCCATTCGGGTTACATTGCTTTGGGGGTGGCTTATGGGCAACCCGATATTATTTTGGTTCCAGAATCACCCGTGAATATTTCTCGTTTGGTTGATCGCGTAAAAGAGATTTATGATCGACAAAAAAATGTTGTGATTGTCTGTGGTGAAGGTATTGTAGATGACACGGACAATGAATTGGGTGCCGAAACCAAATCGACGGATCCGGCGGGTAATGTGATTTTGAGTGGTGCTGCGGAGGCCTTGCGACGGTTGTTGATAGAGCACATTGGCGATGATTATTTTGTCGAAAAACGTCGCAGTGAATCTGCGAGTGCTGCCATTTTTACCCGAAAAGTAGGACACACCCAACGGGGTGGGCGCCCCATCTTATTTGATCGTTTTTATGCCAGTCAGTTGGGTGGCAAAGCCGTGGATATGTTGTTAGAAGGCCAAAACAATACCATTTCTATTTTGCAGTGGAATCGCGAAGACGGTTTCTATTTAGATAGCATTGAGGCAAATATTCTGCGCGACCGATGGGGGCATATTCACGCGCGCAGTTTGCATCCTTCTTTTTATGATGCCGAGGCGATGCGACCTTCGCGGATGGGCATTGAATATCTCTTGCCAATTTTTACAACTGCAATTGGCCATGACGATGTTGAAAATATTCGAAGTTCTTTGTTTAATGCGGGTAATTTACTACGGCCATACCACTCTGTGAACGTAGATATTTCCAAACGTATTCGGTATTTGGAGGCCTGATGTTGGATCGTTTTTCAGATGCTCTAAGTCAGCGTCTGCCCCAAGACACTGTGGCAGGTAAGGAAGAACTGTTGCGGGCCATTTTTCGGGCGTCCCAGCAGTTGGGTTCGGGTGGTCCTCTGCGTGTGTTCTGGGTCCCTGGTCGTATTGAGGTCTTGGGCAAACATACCGATTATTGCGGGGGGCGCAGTTTGCTTGCGGCTGCCAGTCGCGGATTTATGTTTGGTGTTTCTCCGCGAGCAGACTTGTCAATTAGGGTGTGTGATGCCGTTTCTGGTGAAACCATTGAAAGTCGTTTGGACCCAGAATTACAACCTCAATTGGGGCACTGGTCAAATTATCCCGAAACCGTATTTCGCCGCATTGCACGCAATTTTGAGGGCGATCTGAAGGGGGCCGATATTGTGTTTGCCAGTGACGTGCCACCGGCTGCTGGCATGAGCAGTTCCAGTGCAATGATGGTTGGTTTTTTTCTGGTGATGGACGCGGTGAATGATTTGTCCGGACGTGTTGAATACACAAAAAATATTCAAACAGCTGAAGATTTGGCGGGTTATTTGGGCACGCTTGAAAATGGGCAGACGTTTGGATCGTTGGTTGGAGATAAGGGCGTTGGAACGTTTGGTGGCAGCGAAGACCATACGGCAATTATGAACTGTGAAGCGGGCAGGCTGAGCCAGTATGCGTATTGTCCGGTGCAATTTGAAAGAACTATGAATTTGCCAGATTCACATACTTTGGTTATTGGTGTGAGTGGTGTGGTTGCTGAAAAAACGGGCGATGCTATGGAGAAATACAATCGCGCATCTCGGTTGGCTTTCACTGCGCTTGCTGTTTGGAATCAATTCTCAGGGCGTAAAGACCCCCACCTGGCGGGAGCCATCCAAAACGCGGGCCTAGATGAAATACGGCAAGTGTTAGAGAAATCACAAGGCGGCGAGTTCTCTTCTCTTGATTTGGTGCGCCGAGTTGACCACTTTTTTGCTGAAAATGAAGAAATTTTGCCTAAAGCGGGCGATGCGTTAGCGGTGGGTGATGTTGGCGGATTTGGCGCGTGGGCGAACAAATCTCAAACCAATGGTGCCGTTTTGTTGCAAAACCAGATCACAGAAACAGAAGCATTGGCCGGCATAGCTGTTGGATTGGGGGCTTCTGGGGCATCGGCTTTTGGGGCTGGGTTTGGTGGGAGTGTGTGGGCGCTGGTTGCGCGGCATTCTGGGGATGCGTTTTTGGAGGCTTGGGAAAGTGTTTATTTGCAAAAGTTTCCAGGTCACCAAAAGTTAAGTCAATTTTTCTATTCAGATGCTTCTACAGGTGCATTTGAGGTTCGAGAAACACAGTAGAATTCTAAGGACCGCATCAGCTTACTAAAAGGCAGCCCCTATCGAATGGGGCCGCCTTTTTTATTTTCAGCGTCTTTTTTCTATTCTGCGCACAGATGATATAAGTGATTCTGTGTAGAGTTTGTCAAAAGCCTTTGTGCCATCATCTTCAAGAACATCGAGCGATGACCCTGGCTCAGAAATCGGTTGCACATCACGCGGATAAATGTGGTGGAGGTCTTGTTTGGAACACGCATAAAAAGTGCATTCACCACTTTTTCGGGTGTAACGATAGAGATGGCGCGGTGGATCGACCCAGGTATAGTCTACGGCGTATTTGGCAAGGGCTTTGGGATCGATTTCAACTCCGAGTCCAGGCATATCAGTCACCTGATAGAATCCACCTCGGATGTCAATCTTGGGTTTGATCAATTGGTCTTTCCAAATGTTCATACACGTAATGGCAGGCCATTTGGCTTGTGGTAGTACGGCGCCCAAATGTGCGGCCCATGCGGTGGTGATTCCAGATCCTACCAACTGAAGCCAAAAGGGCTTGTTCCACTGTTCACAAACCGCGGCTTGTTTGAGTATGCGCGATGCGCCTGCGCAGACAACAAAACCATCGGCAACATCTTCTCGCAACGTGGTCTCTATGGGTGGGTTGTTGTAGTGCATCGCGATTGGGCGGGCAATAAGGTTTCGGATTTGTTTGTTACCCGCCACATCGTTTTGCGGAATGGGGGTTTCGATCATGGCTATTTCAGGATAGGCTTCGAGTTCTCGTAAATGGGGGATCGCATTTGCCGAATTGGCGAGTGTGCCGTTGTAGTCTATATCGAGGTGGAAACCTGGTGGGACCACTTTTTTTACGGCTTGAATGGCTGCGTGCAAGTCATACCAGGGGCGCGCTTTGAGTTTGGCACTTGTATAACCAGCTTTGACTGCTTGGCGACACTCCTCCGCCCATCCTTTGGGTGGCATGTCCATGTTCCACCAGCTAATGGGACACCAGTCGCGTATTTTTGTGCCGAGTAAGCTGTAGACGGGAACGCCTTGGGATTGTGCTACCGCGTCGAAGAGCGCCATTTGTACACCCGCACCGATATCGTCGTCCCACATCAGTTGGGCTGCAGGTTTACCCACCACGCGGTCTTGAATTTTATTGGGGACTTTTGCCCAGGTATAGTTGGGCATTGTTTCGCCCCAGCCTTCGATCCCGTTTTCCAGTGTGATGTGGCAGATTTCATGAATGCGCCAATGTGGCAACCAATAACCCAAGTGTTTTTGACTGTGGTTTGTAAACGGAACATCCAAGTGAATAAGTTCGAGTTTTTTGACTCTCATTTTTTTGCCTCCCAAAAAGGATAGGTTGGGTCGTCACGATAGCACGCAGACCATTCGGTGTCAAGTGAAACAGCGTTTGACCCCGCTTCTAAATGGGTGCATATTGGGCAGGCCGTGAGACGCAAGAAGAAAGTCAAAAGCGGAATTAAAGTCGAAAACGGAGTCTGAAACGGAAATTTAGTGTTAATTGACCATCGTTTGAAGGAGGATGTTATGGCCGTGCGTTGTATTCATATTGGTATCGGTGGACGAGGTAAGTGGCCCGTGCGTTTGTTTACAGAGCGAGAGGATGTTGAAAGTGTTGCATTCGTTGATATCAATGAAGAAAACATGAATGCAGCTATGGACGTATCGGGAATGCCCGAGTCGAAATGTTTTCGGACATTGGAACAGGCTCTAAATAAGGTGGAATGTGATGCGGTTATAGTGATCACGCCACCCGATGATCATGCGGATATGATTTTGGAAGCGATCCGGGCTGGTAAAAATGTATTGGTGGAAAAACCATTTACCAAAACTTTGGCGTCGGCAAAACACGTTGTTGAAGAAGCGGGGCGAATGGGCGTGAAAGTGGGCGTGAGCCAGAATGCAAAATACAATGCGGCTACGGTGACTATGGCGAGGCACGTGCGTGAAGAAACCTATGGCAAAGCCAATTTTGCATTGTATACCAAAATTGGGTGGCGCAGCAAAGGCGTGCATCATTCGGGCTTAGACGATCATTCCTATTTGTGGGAGCGAGGCATACACGATCTTGATACCATGCGTTATATTATGGGCAAAGACCCTGTGCGGATGTGGGCACATAGTTTTAATCCTTCGTGGAGTCCTTACAAAGGTGGCGCTGGTGTGTCGGGTTGGGTAGAATTTGATGGTGGTGCCACGTGTACTTATTTTGCTACGTTTGAACCGCACAAATCGGGTGGTGAGACGCGGGTGGATGTTGAAGAAGGGACCCTGTCACTTGAAGGGGGTAAGTTGATTCTTACTCGCCGCCAAGGTGACCCTGAAGAATTATCCTTAGATGCTGTACCAGATTCGACAACGATGATCGTCAATCAATTTGTGGCTTGGGTAAATGGTGGTGCCGAACCAGAATTTGCTGCGCGGCACAATCTCAAAACGATGGCGATGATTGAAGGCATGAGCGTTTCTTCTGAGGCGGGTCGGATTGTTACATTAAAGGAGTTTATCAATGTCTGAACCCAGCGTGATTGGGGCATACGGGGCTTGGGCTGCGTCACTTGTTGGCGATGCGCCGGGGGCTTTGTCTTTTCGGAATGCCCAATGGACAGATGTGGATGCTTGGCGGCCCAAAGCACGGGCCCGTTTGGAGGATTGCCTTGCCAAACCCGACACAGGTGGTGTGCCTGAGGTTAAGGTTCTGGAAAGCGGGACGTATGATGGTCTCGTTTACGAGAAAATTTCGTGGCAACTGTCCTATGGCAATCCCACTGAAGCTTATGTGATAAAACCTGAAAATGCACAGGGGCCATTGCCCGGGATTTTGGGTTTACACGATCACGCGGGTAAGAAATATTTTGGCAAAAGAAAGATTACGCGTTTGTCAGAAGATTGGCACCCTATGATGTTGGAGCACTATGACAATTATTATGGTGGCGTGCCTTGGGCAAATGAGGTGGCCAAACGGGGGTATGTGGTTTTGATTCCAGACGCCTTTCCGTTTGCGAGTCGTCGTGTGATGGTGGGGGATATATCGGATCGGTCGCGTGAAGGTCTAAGCGATGATGATCCTGAAAACTCTGAGAACATACTGGCATACAACCGCTGGGCAGCCAATCATGAATCGACCATGGCCAAATCCCTTTTCTGTGCAGGAACAACATGGCCAGGGGTGTTCTTGGCGGAAGATCAACGGGCATTGGACGTGTTGTGTAAACGAGACGATGTTGATGAAACACGGGTAGGCTGTGGCGGACTGTCGGGCGGTGGGATGCGTACGGTGTTTCTGGGGGGAGCAGATGACCGTATTAAGTGTGCTGTGTGTGTTGGTTTGATGAGCACTTGGCGCGATTTTTTGCTCAACAAAGCTTTTACACATACGTGGATGACGTATGTGCCCCTGTTGCCGAAAGATTTGGACTTTCCCGAAATCTTAGGCCTGCGGGTTCCTTTGCCAACGATGGTACTCAATGATGAAGACGATCAATTGTTCACCTTGTCTGAAATGAAACGGGCGGATGAGATTTTGCGCGCAGTTTATGAAAAAGCCGGTGCAACAGATCGGTATCAATGCTCTTTTTATCCTGGGCCACACAAGTTTGATTTGGATATGCAACAGGAGGCATTTGCTTGGTTTGACCAATGGTTACAGTAAGGTAATACTTACTTGGAAAAAAATAAGGAACCATTCTCATTTTCAAGTGTCCAAATGCCTGTTTGGGCAAGCCGGGAAACTTGTCGAGAATGGGCTATTATGGTGCCGATTCTGGGTTTAGAATCGGTTTTCTTATTTTTCAAGGGGGACTGTTGAATGCGAACTGCGATAGTTTTGAGTTTTTTGGTGTTACTTTTTAGCAATGCTACAGATGTACATGCCCGATCACAGCGTGTGAATCAAATACCCAGTGGCAGTGTAAACAGCTGTGCAAACTGCCATGTGAATCCCAGTGGGGGGGGCGCGCGAAATGCATTTGGTCAAGTCGTCGAAAGCGGTTTTTTGTCTGGTAGTGGTGCAAATGCGTCTGTTGTTTGGAATGCGAGCCTTGCGGGCATGGATTCAGATGGGGATGGTTTTAGCAATGGTACCGAATTAGGTGATCCCGATGGTGATGGAACCCCCACAATTGGCGCACAGGTTACGAACCCAGGTCTTGCTAGTAGTTTGCCACAAGTGGTCAACAATGCGCCTACAATTGCCAGCATCGATGCAAAGGGTGTGGATGAAGGTGCCGTTCTAACATTTTCTGTGACTGCAACAGATCCAGACAATGATACGGTCACGCTTACAGCTTCTAACTTGCCAACAGGTGCCACCTTTGCAAATGGGGAGTTCACCTGGACACCCGATTTTGATCAAAGTGGCTCATTCACCGTTTCGTTTGGTGCCAGCGATGGCACAGCTCAAGCTTCAACTACAGTTCAAATTACGGTTGCCAATACCAATCGGGTTCCTGTTTTTGACACCATTGCTGCCCAAACCGTTAAAGAGGGCACAGCGTTAAGCTTTACCGTGGGCGCAACAGATCCAGATGGTGATGCCGTTACATTGGCTGCGGAGGGCCTGCCAACGGGTGCCACATTGAGTGGTGGTCAGTTTGCCTGGACGCCGGGTTTTGATCAAAGCGGATCCATCACTGTGTCGTTTACAGCCAGTGACGGCACAGGTCAGGCATTGGCATCCGTACAGATTGCTGTTGAGGATGCACAACGCCCCTTAACCCTTTCTTCTATTTCGCCTACGGCCACGTTATTGGTCCATCCTACGGGTGATACCGTTCGCGTCTCTGTTGCAGCTGAAAGCCCAGACCGTGGGGGGCTGACGTACACGTGGTTGGTGAATGGGGCTACTCAGGTTGAAACCCGTGCATCTTTATTGGTCACCGTTTCTGAGGGCACCACTGACGATGTTATCTCTGTCACTGCGAGTGATGGTACCGACAGTTTGTCTCAAAATTGGACAGTGACAAAAGCTCTCTTGGGCGACTTTGACGTTGATAAGGACGTCGATTTTTCTGACTTTCTGATCTTTGTTGGGGCTTTTGGCAAGACATCTGCAGATCCAGCATTTATTGCCAGTGCAGATATCAACGGGAATGGCACTGTCGATTTCCCCGATTTTCTGACCTTTGTACGCTTTTTCGGCCTCAGGCTTTAACAGGGGATCTGGGTGTTGGTTCAGTAACGATCTGATGGAATGATTTAAGGCCACTGGTGTATGTGCACCAGTGGCCTTTTCTATTTGTTTTTGACAATTGGAAAGGTTTGAGTTATTTGGGGGTAAATACTTCGAATGGGTTCGTCTTCGCCCCTGAGAGAATTAAAGCGAGGTACGCGACAACGACGTGAGGGTAGGGATCCTTGAGTAGGTCTGAAAGGATGACATGTGCAGAACAATTTTTATTGGCGATGTGCACGGCTGCGCAGAAGAGTTGCGTGAGTTGTTGGATGGTATTGGTTTTGATAAAAGCGATGATCAGGTTTACCTTACGGGAGATGCTTTTACCAAAGGGCCAGATCCCTTTGAGGTTTGGCAGGTCATTGGTGAGGTCGGTGCTTTGATGGTGATGGGCAACCACGATGCGGCCCTGTTGAAGCGGTTAAAGATAAGACGCGGCGGCAAAGAAAAAGAGCTGAAACCGGAATACAAAAAAACGCTTGATGCATTGATGCCTGTTGTAGATGATGCGATGCTCTGGATAGAGCAACTTCCGCTGTATATACAAACAGATGGGTTCTTGCTTGTGCATGCGGGCATTCATCCTAACAACGGTTTGCACGGCACATCTCGAGATGAGTTCTTAACGATTCGAACATGGCCACCCCAAAAGAGTGTAGATGGCCCTCGTTGGCACGCGGGGTATGAACCGGTTCACCCCTTGTTGGTGTTTGGCCACGATGCCCCGGGTGGGTTGGTGTTGAAAAAAAGAAGGGGGAAGCCTTATCTGGTTGGGCTTGACTCGGGGTGCGTATACGGAAATGCACTCAGTGCTTACATTTTGGAAGAGGCACGCATTGTGCAAACAGCCAGCCGACAGCCTAAGCTATTTTCAGATTAGTAGCTCTTATCAATACTTGACAAATAATTATGGAATACCATATTACGCAGCAGTGTTCACTTTCAATTTAAAGGAGATTTGAAATGGCAGACCAAGAATATCGGGTGGCTCCCCCTGGGTTCACACGCGAACAGTGGGATTCGTTTCAGGAAGAGGGCATGTTGATGATTGAAAATGCCCTTACCGATGACGAGGTAGATCGTTATGTGGACATGATTGACGCGGCCAGTGCTCGAAGTGAAAAGTATGACCCTTCGAAATTTTTTGGACCCCAAAATATTGTTGAAAAGTATCCCGAATTTGCGGAATTGATTGATCACCCTCGGCACGTGGGGTTCGCGTATGATATTTATGGCGAACTATTGAAAATGCATATTTCTCAAATTTTCTTACGTCCACGGGATTCTTCTCACAATGCCTGGCACCCAGACGGTGCCCGTGCTGTGCCCTATGGCGTGTTTGTTAACGAACTGCCGCTTCAGATTAAAATTTCCTATTGGTTGACCGATTTACCCGAATCCGGAATGGGAAATTTTGTGTATATGCCAGGCAGTCACCGCAGTCAATATCTCGATGCTTATGACACCCATGACAGCGTTCCAGGTGAAAGGGTATTAAAAGTCAAACGTGGAACAATGACTATGATGCATTGCAATACTTGGCATAGGGTTGAACCCAATAATACGGATGTGTTACGCAAAAATATCTTCTTGGCTTATTGCCCCTCTTGGGTGTGTGAAGCCGATCGGCACCAATGTTCTCCTGAGTGGTTAGAGACGTTGAATAGAGAGCAACGCATTATCATGCGCAGTTATGACAGTGGTTATGCACGCACCAAACCAGCGGCTTCGGAATTTCCCCTTTTCTTAGAGCGGGAAAGTCAGGCTGATCACGATAATTTTGGTCCCGAGCATGTCGCGTTGCATAGACGGAAAAGAATGACCACCGTAGAGAGATTCAAAATGGAAGCCGTGGAAGCGTAGATGTTTAGATGTGGGTGCTTTGAAATGAGACAGGACAGTTATTGTCCTGTCTCATTTGTTATGAGAAGGTTGGGTTAGGAAACTTATGAGACTATCTGATCAAGTTGCTATCGTTACAGGTGGTGGGCGAGGTATTGGGAAAATGACCGCCCTTACTTTGGCCCGTGAAGGTGCCAAAGTGGTGGTTGCGGCAACAAGTGAAAACGAAATTGAAGCTGTTGTCAAAGAAATTGGGGCGTCGGGGGGGCAGGCCTTGGCTGTTCAAGCAGATGTGACCCAAAAGAGCCAGGTTGAAAATCTGGTGAAGCGTACGTTGGATGCGTTTGGTCGGGTAGATATCTTGGTAAATAATGCAGGTGTTGCAATTCACAATCCCATTGCAAAAATTAAAGAAGAAGATTGGGATTTGAACATTGCGGTGAATCTAAAAGGAACCTTTTTGGGTACACAGGCGGTTTTTCAGCACATGTGTGACCGAGGTTCTGGGCATATTGTCAATGTGTCTTCCATCTCTGGTAAAAATGGCCACGCAAATGGGGGTGCATATTGTGCGGCGAAATTTGGGGCTGTCGGATTTACGGAAGTGACAGCTGTAGAAGGCAAACCATTTGGGGTAAAAGCGTCTGTGATTTGCCCTGGACCAACAGATACGAGAATGCGTCGTGAAAACCACCCCGATGATGTGATCGAGAACCTGACATTGCCTGAAGATATTGCCGAAGCAATTCTATTTGTTGTCACCCAACCCAAAACCGCGTATACCCTTGAAGTTGTGGTCAGAACCCCTTTGATGTAGAGGATCATAATTATGAAAATCACGGATGTGAAGGTCTTGCCAATTGATCGTTATTTGTTTGTTCAGGTTGAGACAGATGAAGGCATTGTTGGATTGGGTGAGTCGGGTGCTTGGGGGTATCTGTTGGCATCGGGGCAAGTTGTTGAAGATTTTAGAGAATATCTGATCGGCAAAGACCCTTTGCGGATTGAACATCATTGGCAATACCTGTATCGGTGTACGCATTTTCGGGGAGCGGCCATTATGGGTGCGCTAAGCGCCATCGATATTGCACTTTGGGACATTGCTGGCAAATTTTTCAACGTACCTACCTATCAACTTCTGGGTGGTAAATGCCGCGACAAAGCACGTGTTTATTATCACGTGAAGGGCGATACCAAAGAAAAGTTGATTGAAGGATGTATACAGGCAAAGGAAAAAGGTTTTACTGCCGTTGGTCACCTCACACCTTTTTTGGATGAATCGCGCGATGCACCGTATTTCCAGACACATTCTGGAAAAATGAAAGATGCGATTGATACAGTTGGGGCGTATCGCGAAGCCGTTGGTGATGAAGTTGATTTGTGCATTGAAATTCACCGCCGTTTAGAACCCGCAGAGGCAATCGTGTTGGGCCGGGGCATTGAGCAATTTCGTCCATTTTTCTTTGAAGATCCTATTCGCCCCGATAACTTTGATGCAATGGCCGAAGTGGCTTCAAAGATCAACATTCCAATTGCTACAGGTGAACGCCTCCATACCATTTTTGAATTTCAAATGCTATTGACACGTGGCGCTGTTCAGTACGTTAGGCCAGATGTTTGTATGTGTGGTGGGATTTCTGGTGCTAAAAAGATTGCTGCAATGGCCGAAGCCCACCATGTGGGCGTGGTACCCCACAATCCTTTATCTCCAGTGAGCACAGCGGCGTGTATCCAGATCGCCGCCTGCATTCCCAATTTTGCTTTGCAAGAATTTCCCACAGGGGAAGACAGGCCGCCCAAAAGTGAAATTGTGAAACAGACGTTGCAAGTCGATCAGGGCTTTTTGGTGATCCCTGATACGCCGGGCATTGGTATTGAGCTCACTGAAGATGCCATGGCACGTTTTCCATTTAAGGGACGGGCAAAGAACACGCGGCTTCACATTGATGGATCGGTAATAGATCAGTAAGAGACCGTGCACAGGCTAAGGGAGGTTGTTATGGTTAAGATGTTGTTGCGAGATGTGACGATACCAGAGTTGGCCGGTATCTTTGAAAAACACAAGGAGCAGTCACCGGCGCCGTATTTGTTGGATCAGAAGTCGGTTGCACGGGCTAAGCGTGTGGCAAAAAAAAATGGCACCTGGGAAGATTTGACGAAAAGTTTGGACGGTAATAAAGAAATTCCCGTATTGAAGCGATCTGACTACCGCAACTATCAGCGGGTAGGTGATCGCTTGGTGCCCCAAGCCAAAGCCGGATACCGCCGTCAAGAGTTGTCACGTGCATTTATGGCCTTGTGGTTGGGACACCCCAATGCCGATGTTGATTATCTGCAAGATTTGATGTGGGCCTATTGTGACGATTGGACTTGGGTCATGGCCGCACACGAAGCGCGGAGCATTGATTTGGGTTCGGCGGCCTTAGGCGCGACTCTGGCCGAAATTGTGCATGTTTTGGGCGATCGCCTCGAGGATGAGGTCACCGAACGGGTTGCAAAATCCATCAAGAAGCACATTTTTGACCCATTTTGGGACTATTCGCACTTAAACGGGTGGGAAACCGTGCGCATGAACTGGAATCATGTGTGCAATGGTGAGATTATCCGCACAGCCATGTATCAACTTGATGATTCGAATGTATTGGCGCGTATGACTCATGGCGCCATTCAAAACTTAACCTACGCCTTGGATGGATTCACGGATGATGGTGGGTGCGAAGAAGGCCCGGGGTATTGGCAATATGGTTTTGGTCATTACTTAATGGTTGCGCATGCCTTGTATTTGAAAACCCATGGCGATCTAAATATTATGGCCGATGATACCGGCAAACTAGAGCGCATCTGTCAGTATCCATTGGCAGCGCATATCAGCGGTGCATTGCGGTCTACATTTGCCGACTCCAGTCACGGTTACACGGGTGCACATGCTGCGATGATGGTTAACGATTTTATGGATTTGCCTGAACTTTATGCGCTTTGTCGATTAAATGACGATCATACTTTACAGGTGAGCGGGATGCATGAAATGGCCATGTATTCTGGTTTTAAAGTGAAGCAAAAGCCCGATTTGAAAGATTATGTTTTGCCAAATTTGGGGCAAACAAAATTGCGTGGTAAAGCGGGTAAGCAGCAAATGACCTTGATGTGTTTGGCTGGAAATAATGGTGTGCCACATAATCACAACGACATTGGCAGCTTTATCGTGCACAAACACGGTAAATTGCTCTTGACAGATCCTGGAGGGCCCGTTTATAGCCGAAAGACTTTTGGGCCAAAGCGCTATGACATCTTATTTTGCAATTCATTGGGTCATTCTGTTCCGGTAATCAATGGCAAGTTGCAACAGCCTGGTGGGCAGTACTTTGGCACGCTCTCAGTAGAGAATTTAAACGGGGACGGCCTCAAAGTTGCAGAAATAAACATGACGGATGCATACCCTAAAGGTACTGTAAAACAACTGGTTAGGCGGTTTGTGTTTGACCCAAAAACAAACGCTTTTACACTTGAAGATCGGTATGTGTTTTCGCGCGAACCCCGCTCTATAGTGGAAGGCTTTGTTACGTTTGAATCTGTGAAAGTTATGGGGCAAAAAGTTCAGATTGGGTCCCCAAAATCTGGGTTAACACTGACTGCGATAGATTGTGAGGGGAAGTTTCAGGTCGAAAAGTTAATTGAGGAATCAAAAGAGGGCCGGTCAGATCAAGTTGTAACACGCATTTCCTTTGTGGCTTCCGAACTTTCAAAAGAGATGGTCTTAAAAATTCTTATTGCATAAATGTGACCTAAGTCACAAATTATATGTGATCCAGTTAACAGCGAAAACGAACTGATTGACCGATATTATATATAATTAAGTCTCGGGCAGGGGTGACTCGAGACTTAATGCCCTTCTCCCCAGTAGGAATCCCTGTGTTGGGACTGCCGAAGTGGGAGAAGGGCGTTTTTCT
>JBLHJX010000135.1:0-14435 GCA_047619225.1 Candidatus Latescibacterota bacterium | reverse complement strand
TCTTAACCGCGCAGAGAACCACAGCCGATTTGCCTTTTCTCATCATGCGCAGTGGGCGCACAGACCGATCCATTCCATGGGCAAACAAACCCGCCTTTTATGCGGCAATGAATACCGCACGCCAAGCCTTTGTAGCCTATTGGAGCAACGGTGATCACGCCACCGCAGATGATGACTTTCCAAAAGACTCACATTATGCACCCGCTCGAGAAAAGGTACAATTGGATCGAAGCTACCTCGCATTTTCCAACTGCTCGACCAATAACAACCCCGGAAACGGTGACGCAAAAGACGGTGATCTTGAAGGATGGATCAATCGCGGGTTGGACTGGGAAAATATCATCGACACAGACTCCGAATATACCGTAACGGTTCAAGCCTATTACGAGGATCTCACCTACCCCGTTGTGGTAGATGTGACGCCGCGCCGATTGCAAGCGTTTCGTGTCACCCCAGGAGACAAAGTGACCGTTCGATTAAGCACGGGAGAGACGCATGAAATGCGAGCAGATGAAGCCGGATTGCTCACCATTCCAAAAGTACAAATTCTAAACCGAGATGGCACGCAAATACATCTGATCAAACACTAAGGAAAGGATTTTCACATGAGCAGCCGAAACAGCAACATTCCGACCGAACTTTACGACTACATTATCGAAACCTCATTGCGCGATCAACCCGTGCTTGAAAAATTGCGTAAAAAAACAAGCGAAATGACAAATGGCGGCATGCAAATTTCGCCCGATCAAGGACAGTTCATGGCCTTATTGGTCAAACTGATCGGCGCAAAAAAAACGCTCGAAGTTGGCGTATTCACAGGTTATAGCAGCCTCATTGTGGCGCAAGCATTGCCCGACGACGGCAAAATTATTGCCTGTGACATCAGCGAAGAATTTACCAATATCGCCAAACCCTTTTGGCAAGAAGCCGGAATAGCCCACAAAATAGATCTACGCATCGGCCCAGCCACAGATAGCCTCGACGCACTCTTAGCCGATGGCCAAGCCAATACCTTTGACTTTGCTTTTATCGACGCCGACAAAGAAGGGTATCCAGACTATTACGAACGCAGCCTCAAATTGCTGCACCCTGGGGGTCTCATCCTCATCGACAATGCCTTTATGGGCAATCGTGTGACCCATGCCACCGAAGGCCCTTCCAAAATTGTGCGCGATCTCAACGCCGCACTCAAAACCGACGATCGCGTTGACGTCTCGCTCCTATCCATTGGCGACGGTCTATATCTGGCCCGAAAGCGCTAAAGTAAGAGACCAAAGGACTTTCATGAAAATTGCAACTTATCAAGCGCCTCTAGCGGAATCCTGCAATCGTTCAAACATTTCATAAGCAGTGGTTACCCCAATACCAAATGATGTTGTATCCTTTTGCTCGCAAACAAAAACCGCAACAATCTCTTTCGATTGTTGCGGTTTTTTACTTGTTTCCCATCCCTCGTTCGTTTACCGCAATTGCCACTTGCGTGCCAAACGAAGCATCGATTCTTCCTGCGTCCTCTCAGACAATCGATCAATCTCAAGCCAAGCCAAATCATGAGATTCATCGCTCACCACATAATCTTCATCACCCGTCACTTGCAGGGCGTACCGAACATCGTAATGATAATGCTCAGGTTCATTTTTGCGCTCGGGAATCAGATGGATATCCACGTCAAAAATACCGTCGCCAACTTGCACCACATCCGTGATGCCAGACTCCTCTGCCACCTCGCGTTTTGCAACCCGCAACACATCGACATCTCCATCGGCATGACCACCCAATTGAAGCCACTTATTCAGCTTCTTATGGTGTGTCAGCAATGTATGAGTGCGCTCTCGATTCACAACCCAAGCCGATCCCGTTACATGACCGATCTGCAAAGACCGCTCAAAGCAGTCGCTATTCGCTTTGACAAATGATATGTATCGCTCAAGCATCGCCGATTCATCGGGAAATAGGTCCAGATAACTTTCAAGTTGTTGAAGCAAAGAATCTCTGTGCATGGTTTCCTTTTCAAAAATAGTTATTCCAATACAACGGTTCGATCACCTTGTACAACCACAGCACGCGCACAAACGGTCAAAGTATCTCCATTTCATATAAGATTACGGACCCAATTGCTTTTTAAACGCTTCATAACCGCCCACATTCTTCGCATTTGTATATCCCAACTTTGTAAGCGTTTGAAGTGCAATGCCCGAACGTCGCCCGCTGCGACAATACAAAAGCACTTCACGGCCTTTCTCTTCGGTCACGCGCTTAATCTTAAACCCAATCACCTCATGAGGGATATTGATTGCATTTTTGATATGCCCCGATTGAAACTCTTGTGGCGTTCGCACATCAATAATAATCGCATTCTCAGAAAGCTTCTCAACCTTGTGAATCGGCGCATCTGGCCCACAACCGACACTCCATAAAATTGCCAAACAAAGCCCGATAAATCGTCCCATAGAAGTTAATTTCCCTTTTGTTTCACAGCATTTGTAGTTATCAAAAGACCTCTCTCCTCATTTTCCTCAAAAGCTTCTCAAGAAGAATAGCAAAGACTTTTACCATAAACAAGCAGATTGTCGGCAGACCCGGGGGCCTGTCTCAACTTTAACGAAGGTCGATCTCTGCTAAATATAGCATTACAAAAATGAATTTTATTAAATACCGAAAAAATCTACTACGCCTTTATTTATATGATTAAAAACAAATAAATCATTAATATGTTTTCAAAAACATAAATTTATAAAAAAATCACCTTCCCACGAAGGAAGGCGATTGTCATTCTAATTAAACTCTTTGTGCGTCACCCCAAGTCCCTGTCGGGCCTCTTTTCGATCGGCCAAATACGCCGCGTAATCAAACACAGCCATCACTTGCGTTTCCGTCTCAATTGACCCGGGTCGCATGGTTCGAATGGCCTCAATAGCAACGTGTGGTTCCGTGCTGCGGTGAACCAAAAAACACGCCAACATGGTTCCTGTGCGGCCTTGCCCTGCCAAACAATGAATCGCTACGGGTTTGCCATTTTGAATCGACGTTTCGGTAAACGCAACAACCTCTTCAATATCCAAAATCGACGGCGGTGCCATATCCTGAATCGGCACGTGCAACACGTCCAATCCTACTTCATCAACCCCATCCAATGCCTGCTCTGTAAGGCTAACGATTGCACCAATACCCGTTCGTTTCAACCGAGCCAAATCCATTTCCAAAGCTGACATCAATCCCGGTCGCGCCATTCCGGCCAACGCGCCTTTAATCACCCAACTAAATCCGACCATATTTAAACCTCTGTTTTTTGAGGTGCCGAAATATCCCCCTCAATCCACGCCTCACCCCCGTCAGACCACACTTCCTTCTTCCAAATAGGTACCGTTTCTTTTAACCGGTCAATGGCATAATGGCACGCTTCCAAAGATGCAACACGATGAGGCGAAGAAATCGCGACCAACACACTAATCTCACGAATCTCCAACTTTCCTACGCGATGCAATATCCCCACACAGTCTACCTCCCACTTTTCCTTTATCTCATCGCCAATCTCTTTCAACTTCTTTTCGGCCATCTCTTTATAAGCATCATAAACCAAAAACGAAGTACCACGCCCTTTGGTATTGTCACGCACCGTACCTGCAAACGTTGTCACCGCACCGTCAAAGTCAGCCAACACCACCTCGTGCAATGCGTCTGGTTTGATCACCTCGTCTTGCACCCGATAAAGATCCATCAAAAACTCCTCTACAGTCACCTTAAAAATTTGATTCTGCTTAACTCAGGTGGGCGGGCTGTTGGGTTCCGTGCCCTTCCTCAATTTGTTGTCTACGCGCAGCTGCGCTGCTTGTTGTAGGCTGCGCCTGTGCCGTGTGTTTCCGTGATTTAACCCCCACTCACAGGAGGAATAAACGCCACCTCGTCACCATCATTCAACACCGTATCAGGCGTCACATATTCTTGATTCACCGATACCATCATACTGGGTACCATCTCAATAAACCGCTTGTGCGCCGACGCCAATTCAGAAATCAAATCGGTCACGGTCACACCATCCACCAGCGAAACCATCCGCTCAGCGTCACCCACCAAATCACGAACCGATGCAAAAAACAAAACTTTAATTGTCATATTGTACCTGCTTTAACTTAAAAACTTGAACCCATGGTCCGATCCTCAACCCCTGATCCCTAACCCCTATTCTCAATCCGTTCTTTCATCGCATCCAAAAATTCAACGGGCACCTTCACTTGCCCCATAATCGCATCCCCACGCCCATCTCCGTGACAATCCGATCCACCCGTTTTCAACAGCCCATATTTTTTGGCCACGTCACTATATCGCTTCACATCTTTTTTTTCGTGTTTGATGTGCATCACTTCAATGGCATCCAAGCCCACGTCAGCAAATTTGGGAATCAGATCATCCCGCGCATATAAAATCGGATGCGCCAAACTCGCCAAGCCTCCCGATGCGTGAATCACTTCTATTGCTTCTTCAGGGCTCATGGTATACTTCGGTTGATAAGCCGGTTTGGCGTAGCCCAAATATTTATAAAAAGCTTCATTCGACGAGAAAACAAACCCCTCTTCAACCATCACATCTGCCACGTGAGGTCGGCCAACAGCTGCATTGCCAGCTTTCGCCAACACGTGCGCCATTTGAATGGGAATACCCATCCGATTTAACTTCTCTACTATTTTTTCTGCACGCTCAATCCGTGCGTCTTGAAACTTCTTTAAAAAAGCCTTTAAATCACCTTGTTCAGGGTCAATGAAATAACCCAAGATATGGATATCTTTCTCACCCACCTGCGCACTCAACTCCACACCCGGAATCACACCCACCCCGATCTCATTGCCAGCCGTTGTTGCTTCAGCCACACCCGCAACAGAATCGTGATCGGTCAAACTAATGGTTGAAATACCCAACGCCGCAGCGTGCGTCACAACATCTTTGGGTGAAAACGACCCATCAGAACGCGTGGAATGCATGTGGAGATCAATAAAGTTATCCATAAAAAGGGTCCTACATCATGAGGTCAAAAATATCCGCTCAGCAGCACCTTTTGTGAGGTGGCACGTAACCCACGACGCTCGGCTTTCTCTTTAAATATATTTCAAATTCATCACTTGATTCTTGCCTTCTTTTTGGAGCCTGCGCAATTGGCCGCGCAGCAAATTGCGCTTAATCACACTAAAATGTTCGAGCACCAAAACCCCATTCAAATGATCCACCTCGTGTTGCAGGGCCTTAGCGCCCATGCCATCCAATTCCATTTCAAACGCTGCACCATCTTCACCCAACGCACGCACCCGCACCTGTGCTGGGCGCGTCACCTCACCCGAAATACCAGGCATACTCAAACACCCTTCATCGCCCATATATTCACCCGCAGACCAAACAATCTCAGGATTAACAAACACCATCGGAGCCGATTCAGGATGATGCGAGCGCACATCCAAAATCAACACCCGCTCTGTCACCCCAACTTGGTTTGCAGCCAACCCAATGCCCTCAGCTTCGTACATTGTGTCAAACATATCCTGAACCAATTTCCGTGTTTCTTGGGTCACATCTAGAACAGGTGTGGCTTTTTTCCGCAATGTTGCACACCCTAATTTTTTAATTTCTAATAACGCCATTCGAATCTCAATCTTATGGATTGTCAATGAGGTTTTAAAGAATCTCTATGCCGTAAGGAAAGAAAAACGTATTCTCTCATTTTTACTTTTTACTTCTTCCTTCCTCACACCCCTTCAATATTCAACAACGGCTTCTCCTTCAACGTTTCATTCAAACTACCCATACGATAACCCTGCAAATCCAAAGTCACATATTTATATCCAATGTCTTTTAATGCCTGAGACACATCTTGATGCACAGTGTTAACAAAAAACTTTCCCATTTCTTCTGGCGCCACTTCAATGCGTGCAACCACCTCATGATGGCGCACACGCACCTGAACGAAACCTTTTGATTTGAGATACGCTTCAGATGCATCAATCATCCGCAAAGCTTCAACCGTCACTTCTGTGCCATATGGAATACGCGACGACAAACACGCCGAAGCAGGCATATCCCAAGTAGACAAATCCCACTGACGTGACAAATTGCGCACATCATCTTTGGTCATGCCCACATCTATCATAGGTGCAAGAATACCGCGTTCTTTAGCCGCAGCCATGCCGGGTCGATAATCACCCACATCATCGGCAATAGCACCATAAAGCAAATAGTCATATTGACCCGCATATTGGTTGATTACCTCATCCAACTTATCGGCCAAAGCAGTCTTACAATGAAAACAACGATCAGGATTGTTCTTCACATATTCGGGGTTTTCCATTTCATTCGTATAAACCACTTCCAACCGAATCCCAATATGATCGGCCAACGCTTGGGCCTTATCCAACTCGCCTTCCGCATAACTTGCCGAAACCGCCGTCACAGCCAATGCATTGTCACCCAAAACCCGTTGCGCCGCCGCTGCCAAAAATGTACTGTCTACCCCACCCGAAAAAGCAATCACCACACTGCCCATTTTTTCCAATTGAGCGTTTAACAGTACAAGCTTTTCTTCTGCAGTCACGTTATCCAAATCCTTCTCTACCGTTGCCATAATCCTCTCCAAAATCCGTGAGAATTGTGCTATCATTATCTAATCAGCATAGATGCGTGAAACCTCCTGCCTTCTACTTTTTACTTCTTAATCCCCCCAGGCACAATCACTGCATCCACCATCCCGTGTAACAATTTTTTATCTGCGGGACACACAGTGGCTTGTATACCCGACAACACGGGTTCATCATTAATGACAAAATAATAGGGCTGCAATCGAGCACGGCCTTTAAACGTCTCAATCTGATCCGTTTCAAAGTCGTAATACGACGCCGAAAAAGTTGCGCCATTGTGAAATACTTGCATCACGTGTGGTGATTGTGAAAACGTATTCAATGCATGATCAATCACGTTTACCCAATCGGGCTCCGCCATATCATGACCAATGGCCACACCCCGGCTGCCCCAAGCCTGTTCCGAAAAACCCGATGGTTTGATCACCAGTTGCCTCTGTTTTTGACCCAAACGCCCAAGTTGTCGCCAATCGGAAAACCGCTGCCCACCAATCTCCAAATCGGGAATCACAGCATGCGGAGGCAAGGGTGCTGGGTCCAAAATCCACGTCTTCGGAAAGGTTTGTTCTAAAAACGCCACAGAATCTTTAGGCAATTGTTGTCGCCAAAAATTCGATAACATCGGGTGGTGAAACAAACCCATCATCATCTTTTCTTCGTGGTAAGCTTTTACAGGAGGCGTCATCTTAACCAACCCCTTGCGCACAGCATATAAGATTAAATCAATCTTTGGCAAATTGCGCAAGTCAAACAATTCAAAAAACCGATAAATCACATCCAACCGACGACGACCCTTTTCACCATCCACATACAACCCATCTTCCACAAAATGTACATCTTCAGGCCCCAAGACATAAGTCTCAAGACCCGCGGCATTTAGCCGCTCGCCCATATAGGCCATCTCGGGGCGATACGCCGAGGCCTCGTCTGAGACAATGATTCCTAAAATGGGGTCGTCCTGTTCCGCAACCGATCGAATCATGCCGGCAAAACCATCCACCATACCATTGGCCCCACCAACGATATCATATCCCAACTTGCTATACCGCTCACCCAAACTGGCCGTAAAACCAATACCGCCCGGTACCGAATCCAACTCCGATGCAATCATACCCTCGCGTGTCGGAATCACATCGGGCCGAATAACATAAGGCAGTTGGCTTTTAAAACGACCCATCTGCCCAAACTTAATAACCTCTTCGGTTTTGCCCTGATCCAAATAGCCTGCCACCCAACGGGGTTGCAACCCGCGCAAACTGTGCGAATAAAGTAAATTTAAGGCTTTGTAAAATGCGTGCAAATGGTGCCCCATAACCTCCAAGTGCGCAATCACGGGCGGCGGAAGCCACCAAGGTTCAGGAGACACCCGCCAAGAACTATTAGACTTTGCGCTCACATCACGTTGTACTTCAGTATACAACCCACCTTCAGGTGTTAATGCATCAATATAAAGCGCCCGTTCCCGAGCATCCATCTCCTCAACAGATTTCTCCGCCATACTTGAACTCATAAAATATCCCTTAAAATCAACTGAACCTAGAGCCATCGCGCCAAACAGAGGTGTTAGGCAGGGCCTTTTCACGTTTTCAGTCTCACTTCTTACAGATTTTCTTTCCCTAAAATACAAAGAACAGGGTCACATGCAAGATGCGAATTCCTGTTCTAATCAAAGAAATATCCTATCAACTCAAACAACAAACTTAAATCAATCTCGCTTAGATCGCAAATATTCACCAATCAACGCCCGATCTGCCTCAGAAAGCCCAGGAAAACCACCTTGGACGGGCTGAGTCGCTGCTGGCGTCTCGGCAGCAGGCTTTGGTGGCGCTGGTGTAGACATGATGGGAGGAGGTGCAGCCTCAACAGATGGTTGTGGGGCTGGTGGTTCAGGTTCTGGCGGTGCTGCTGGAGCTGGTTTTGGAACTGGGCGCCTTGTCGGTGCTTGTGAGGCTGTTTGTGCTGCATTTTCACGCGCCTCAAGATGTTTCCGAATCAAATCCATACTAAATCCGTCAGTTGCACCATTGCTATGAGGTGCAGGTGCCTCTGCCACAGGCGCTTGTGTTATAGGAGGCGCAGGCGGCTCAGATGCAAAAATAGGAGGCGCAGTCGCTTGTGTTATAGGAGGCGCAGGCGGCTCAGGTGCAAAAGTAGGAGGCGCTTGTGTTATAGGAGGCGCAGGCGGCTCAGGTGCAAAAGTAGGAGGCGCTTGTGTTATAGGAGGCGGTTCAGGCACAGGGAATGCAGATGGCCTGGGAGGCGCTGGACTTTGTTGCTGCATAGAAGAGTGTTGCGTGATACCCAATCGGGCCTCATCTTCCAACTCGTCTTCAAGATTTAACCGCACGGCCACAGATTCATAAACAGACTTTGCGGCCTCAACACGTGCCTCAACAAGATGAAGTGCATGACGCAGCTCATCCATTTGCGACGACGCTTCTTCGATCTCTTTGCGCGCAAAATCTAAAACTTGTTCATAAAGTGTTTCATTCACTTTGCCATTTGGTGGAATCATGGCCATATCCTTGGTGTCGGGAGACCAGAACAAACCTCAAAAAAGGATTGTCTCAAATTGTCTCAAGATGAATAAATACATGAATTTAAACCTCTTAAGTATAACGCACACAATATGAAATAGCAAGTTGAAAATCCTTTTTGAAGACGCCAAAAAAAGATCAAAATAAGGAGAATGGATACTATTTCCACCAGATATGGTGTACCGTTCCAAAATTTGCTACAAAACATATTTTTTTTATGCCAAAAGGTGTTCCTATTTTGCGCTTTGTAACCATCACCTTGCGTGTTTACCCAATTGACAAACCTTCGGAAATACACTAATTTACAAGTATCTTGCCCCTTTTTTATGGTATCGAACAACGCGTGTTCAAAGAAAGCGCACAATGTTCAACAAACAAAACGAATCGACCTCTTCAACCATTTTGCTTGACGATGTCCACTTAGAGAAACGAATTTGGGCCGTTGCAGGCGGAAAAGGCGGCACCGGCAAAACCATGGTCACCACCAATCTCGGTGTGGGGCTGGCTATTTTAGGTTACAAGGTGATCCTCATCGACGGTGATTTGGGTGGCGCCGATTTGCATCTTTCTTTTGGGATGCCTGTTCCCAAGCGCAACCTCAACGACTTTCTCAGTGGGCGTGTGGCTTCTTTGAGTGATGTCGTTTTGCCCACCAGCAGTGCCAACCTCAATCTCATTTGTGGGGGCAGTGAACTCATTGGTTTGGCCAACCTGCCCTTTCAACGCAAAGAAAAACTCAAACGGCATATCAATCAACTCGATGCCGATTTTATTTTGGTCGATTTGGGTGCTGGAACTGCCTATAATACGCTCGATTTTTTTGTAATCTCCAACGAGGGGTTCATTGTATGCAACCCCGAGCCTCAAGCCAAGATTGACGCATATTCTTTTGTGAAAAATGCTGTTTATCGACGATTATTACAGGCATTTGGGAAAAATACCCTGCTCAAAGATCTGATTATCAACTTTGGCAACAATGCCCAAAGAGCACTCAAAATTCGAGATCTTTTGAACCTTATCGAAGACCAAATGCCCCAACACGGCGAAAAAGCACGTGATCTGATTACCTCATTTCGCCCCAAACTCATCATGAACAAACTCCGCAAAAAGAGCCAACTTGAAGATGCACATCGCTTTACCTATCTCGTAAAAGAATATTTGAGTGTCGAAATGCAATACTTAGGGCACATCGAATATGACGAGAAGGTGGTAGATGCATGCGAAAAAATGAAACCCTATTTGCTCGATCAACCCACCTCCAAAGTATCTTTAAGCATCTACAATACCCTCCTCAATATGGGCATTCGCGATCGTCAGTTGCGGTATGATAAAAAATCTTACAAAAAGATGTCACAAAGTGTCAAACTCGAATCCAAAATTTGGAAGGAGAACACACCGTGACATCTCAGGCTGTTGGCTGGTTGCGGCAAAACCTCTTCAATCCAGTGGCATATCGGCTTTCCTCTGTTCAAAAGCCCAATGATTCAACCTTCTCTGTCGCACAAGTTCTCAAATCACCCAATCAAATACTCATCGCCGCCGACAGTCATCCAGGTGCCATTTTCTTAGCCGCTTCTCAAATTTGGGCCATCAGAAATCATTATCCAAACGCCCAAATTTGCCTCCTTGCTCGAAATGATCGTGCTTTTATAGCCCGCGAAATTCCTTTTGTAGACCGCGTTGTGATTTACGAAGATTTCCTTCTTCCATTGGGTGGTAAGTTGCGCGAAGCCATCGACCAACTTCAAACCCCACCCTTTGATTTGGCATTTTGTTTCAGCACCGAATCCAGCTTTTGTCCTGCCTACCTATGTTATAAAAGTGGCGCTCAAATCCGCATTGGTTTCCAACGCGAAAATTTTCCATTTTTTAACATTCGCATTGTTCCCAAACCCAATGAAACCTATGAAGAACAACGGCTTTCTCTCCTGTTGCGTACCTTGGGTATTCCCCAGGTAAAAGAACGGGTTTCGTGGTCCGTCTCCAAAGAGAGCGCCGAAAAAATTCTAAATCGATATCTCGTAGGGCGTAAACCCGATGAACAATTCATTGCTTTAGACGTAAGTCACACCGAAGGGCATCGACCTTCACCCAAAAAATTTCAAGAAATTGCCGAAAGCATTCTTCAAAACAACAAACAGGCACGTTTATTGGTCTTCTTTGATTTTTTACAACGAAAAACAGCCCAGCAAATCAAAGAAACCTTAGGGCCTCGTGTTTTGTTATTTGAAACCGACGATTTGCCCAAAATTGTTGCCCTCCTCACAGCCTGCCAATATATTGTTGCCTGCAATTCCGATCTGTTCCACTTAGGAACAGCTATGGGACTGCCCATCAAAGGCTTTTTCCCCACAGTTGATTTGGCCCGTTGGATATCGCCCAACAACAAAAATGTCGAAACCTTCGACCCCGAAACTGCCAAAAACTGGTCGCCCGACCAAATGCAAAAAGCTTTTCAATAAACAGAAAAACCCGATAATCCAAATCCATCCGCAAAAACCCGCACCCATCTCATTCCAAAAAACACCCTATTCTCACAGTATAAATCAAAAAACCCGCATATTCTTTCCACCAAACCCTTAATCCGCTATCTTTTGTGATCACAAACACACTTTTTTCCATCAAATTGTCCGATATTTATAACGTTCGGTCATACCTTATCAAAACCGAGACGACATTTGCCACCCTTTGTCTATCGTCGAGAAATGGGGAAGTTATATAATCACAACAACCGACCCCGGTTTTTCTGTCGTCTACCTGAATACCAAGATGTCGGCTTAACTTAATCGCTGATCTTAATACTTGTTTCCATGTATATTTGTCATTATTTTTTGTGTTTGTATGATGGTACACACATTGCAGAATTATTGATATTCACCATTTTTGTAGTATGCCATTTTAGGAGGCAAAAGTATGTTCCCAAACAGCAAACGTGTTGTCAACACACTCACCCACAGTATTGGACTTGTCCTAATGCTGCTGATGGTTGCAATACCTGCACAAGCACAACTCCAAGTTGCGGTTGATATTCAACCCACCCAAGGAGATGGCCAACTTTCCGAAACCACTTCAGCCATTACATCAGCGGGCGGTAAAGTCGTTGTTGAGGTCTTTGCAACAGGTTTCACAAATGCACAAGGCGTCGAAATTATTCTTGAGGTCGCCGATATCTCAGCCGTTCAGGGAAACGCACAAGGCACTTCACCTGAATTTGAGGTTCCCATTAACTCCACCCAAGGCAATCAACTCAAAGTGGCTTTAGCTACTTTTGGTCCAGCCAAAAACTATTCCGGGCCGCTCAAATTAATTGCTACAATGACAGTAACCTTGTCACCCACCTTTACGTCCACAACCATTAAAGTGGTTTCTGTTGACTTTGGCAGTGGGCAAGTCGCCACACCCAATCTGACATTCACAGTAGGCGATCTCAACAGTTTACCCATCATCAGTGGTGTTGCAGCCGACTTAGATTCTCGTTTGGGCAATCAGGGAATAACAAATGCCCGTATTAACCCGGGGCTTTTGTTTCCCATTGAAATTTATGGTGGCGGTCTTCAAAAAGTTACGGGCTTTGAAATTCAACTGCAAATGGATGCCCTCAGTAATTTTGACATCAACAATGTGCGTTTTGAAGCACGTACACCCTTTGTGGTCACGCCAGCAAGCGGTTCAGGGGGGAGCAGTCTGCCAACCCCGACTGCCTCAAGCAGCCCACGGGCCGCTGCAGATATTGTCCTTGGCAATCGGGGCGATAACCGATACAACCCAGACAATCTTTCGGTTGCAGGTGGTTCAGGCAATTCTGTTGCCATAGAATTTTATGGCACAGGATATCAAAGTGTGGCTGGTTTTACCGCCACATTCGAACTGAGCAATCCCAGTGCGGTTCAATCCATTACAATGAATCCAGGCAATGCATTCCCAATCAAACTGAGTGAACCCACCCTAAGTGGCAAGATCGTGTCGGCAAATTTAGGTTCGCTTGCGCCAGGTGGAACAACAGCGCCAAGCAATGATCTGTTATTGCTCGGCACGCTCATTGTTAACTTGAGTTCCAACGTGGGCAATGGACTGGGCATTACCGTTAAATCCATCGCTTTCCAATCTGCAATTGCCGAAGATTTGGTCACGCCCAATGCCGTCCTCGCGGTAACAGGTGAAGGTGGAACAACCGTTTTTGCAGCGCCAACCGTTGAAATCAGTGGAAACACACTTATTGCACGTGCCACGTCACGTTTACCTGTCAGTGGCAGTGATCGCTTAGGTACTTTTGGCCTGTCAACAAGCAATACCTTCCGAGGCGGTCAAATCACCGTTTCGCAAATCACCGTTTCTTCAGACACAAAGTCAACAACCTTAGAACCCGGTATTGTACTCAAACTCGGTTCTATCGTTTCCGATGCGCCTGTGGTGGTGCGCCCACCCATACCAGTGACTGTAACAGATACACGTGCAATCATACAGTGGGAAACCAATGTGATCAGCACCGGAACAATCGTTTACGGCACATCGCGTACCAATTTAGACCAAGAAGCCCAAGCCACTTCCCAAGATCGTGTACATACGGCACGACTCAGCGGCCTGACCCTTGGTACCCGCTACTTCTTCCAAGTAACCAATACCGACGAAAGGGGCACCTCAGAAGCTGTTCCGCCCCTGCCAGCACAATTTGTCACACGCAGTCGCCCAGACAATCAACCCCCACGTGTCTTGTTGGGACCTGTCGCATTTGGCATCACCAACGCCCGTGCCGACATTGTGTTAGAAACCGATGAAGCAGCCGTCATTGAAGTGCTTTATGGCACCAGCCAAACCGATCTCAGCCTAACCGTAAGTCGCTCTTCTTCAGAACTTCGTCACAAACTCGTGCTTGAAAGTCTCACACCAAACACACGATATTTCTATCGCGCCAAAGTAACAGACTTAAACGGCAACCCTACAACAACAGATGTCAAAAGCTTCGTCACGCGCACAGGGGCAGACAATTTCCCCCCTCGCATATTGGGTCGGCCCTCTTTACTCAGTCGATCCTTCAATGCCACCGTGGTTCAGTGGTTTACCGATGAAGCCAGTAACAGTACCGTAATTTATGGTACAGATGCCGCATCTTTAACCGACTCGACCACCACCGACGAAGCCACACGCGAACACAAAATTTCACTGGGTAACTTATTAACGGGTGCGCAATACTTCTACCAAGTCAAATCCGCCGACGCCAGTGGCAATGAGTCCATTAGCCCCACAGCCAACTTTACCACAAGCACCAGCGAAGACACTCAAG
>JBLHJX010000134.1:0-14438 GCA_047619225.1 Candidatus Latescibacterota bacterium | reverse complement strand
TTTTTCCGACGCCAATCGCGCTTTTGCTTTTGGAATCGCACCTTTAAATTGCGGCAACCACTTCGCTTGTGCCACCAACAACTCATCCACCATCTGCCACACCTCAGGTGGATTGCACACCGCACCTACCAATGGGTCAAGCATCATCGCTTGTTTGAGCAAATCCACATCCCCATGCACCGCAGCTTCCACAGCCATCCGTTGTACACTGATCGATGTATTGCACACCGCCGCACACCCCAAAGGCAAACCACCCACCTTTGGAATATTGATCCCATTTTTATCAATATACCCTGGCACTTCTACGATGGCATCATCCGGCAAATTCGTAATTGCACCCTTGTTCTGCACATTAAAATGCCCACGATAAACACGCCCAGTCTCTCTGGCTTCAATAATCCAACTGCCATGTTCTTCAGACCGCGTTTCATATTTAAACTCAGGCGGATCAGCCTTGAGCCAATTTGGAAAATCCGTCTCAAACCAATTGCGCCCCTCCGTACAAACCCGCAAGTACCCACCCGTCTCCCCATGAATCCACGACGTACCCAAACTAATCCACTGTTTGATCTCACGCGTACGCTTGCGATACCACGGCACATATTCCGACAAATGCCCATTGGATTCCGTGCTGTAATATCCAAACCGGCGCAGCATATCAATGCGCACTTTTTCTGTCTTGCGAAACGTCGGATGCTGTTCAAACCCTTCAAGCAACCGCCCCGTCCAATCCTTACCCCGATACTGCACCTTCACATACCACGTCTGATGATTGATACCCGCACAAACGATATCCACATCCTTCTTACTCACAGACTTAAAACCGCGGTCACCCGGTTTCTTACCCTTGTTCACCAACAGCTCAATCACCTGCACGATTTGATGGTGCCCCCCCTGCACACCGTGGCACAACCCCACCATGTCCACACCCCCATACGTCAGCCCTGCCCACGTATTCATCGCCATCGGATTGGAATAATTCAAAAACAACGCATCCGATTTGGCCACTTCCCGAATGTCTTTGCAAAATGCCAAAACCTGCGGAATATTGCGCTGGCCATACATAATCCCACCCGCACAAATCGTATCCCCCACACACTGATCCACACCATATTTCAACGGAATATCAATATCCGACTGAAACGCCTCCAACCCACCAATGCGCGTCAAATTCAACACATAATCGGCCCCGTCCAATGCCCTGCGACGATTCACCGACGTTGAAATGGTTGCAGGTACTTTATTCGCCTCAATATCCCGCTCAGCCAACTGCGTAATCATCTCCAAATTTTGCTTATTGATATCGTGAAATGCAAAATGCGTATCCTGCAACTCCGACACCGACAAAATATCTTTCATCAACCTTCGCGTAAACCCAATACTTCCCGCACCAATCACCGCTACCTTAATCGCCATATATCACCTTCTCCAAAACGTAAATAACAATAAAATATACCAATCAGAAAAACGCGTCAGGCACAGCGCACCATTCCCATTTGCACAGCGTCTATAACGCCACCTACTCTCGTAGGCTATATTCCTATATGCATCCACAAACGGTATTTGCGCTGTGCAGCCTCCCCGGCACTTGAGGGGCGGCATTTTTTGCTTACTTTTTTTTGCTGTTGAAAAAAAGTAAGTCGCCGAAGGCAAGGTTTTAAAAATAAACCCTACCCACTCATATCTTCCGTCAAATCAGGCAAATCATCAAAATCCCCAATATCCACCAAATACATATTCGAATACGACGTCAAATCCGACGTGTACAAAATCGACTTTCCGTCCGGTGTAAATCGCGGATGGCAGTGCGCATGTTGATCATTAAACGTACTGCGATGATACGACAAAAGCTTCGGCCCCACATACTGCTCACCATCCCACTTAAACAACTGAATAAACGGCTTGGCATTGGTCCCCCCCCACTTATTCCCATCTCCCACCATCATTGTCTCATCCAAACTGTGAAAATGCGTCGAATGAAATGGGAAATTCACCTCTCGAAAATTGCTGTTGTCATATTTCAACAACCCAAAAACATGGTTCCCCTTGCCATCACGTGGCCGACCGTGATACCCAATATGTTCACCATCAGCAAACCAATATTCATGTCCCACCGCAATATTCTGTCCTTCCTGATCGCGAATCTTCCACGCCTCACCCGTTTGAATATTCAACCCCCACATCCGCTGATCCACCCGCGCCCAAGGCCCTTCGTGGCAAAACGTCAAAATATCGGCCTGAGTCGGCGATGTATTAATATGCCCCAAATATCGTCTGTCTTCATGTACCACATCCAACTTACCCGTGGCCACTTCAATGCGTGCAATTTGTGACAACGGCCGTTTCTCAAAAAATTCAACAAACCGCGAATACGCAAAAGAGACGCTATTGCCTTCTTCGGGAATAACTTCCATCAAATTGGTGCACAGATACTTGCCATCTGCCGTTGGGTTTGCGCGGCCACGCATTTCCATATCGCCTTCATATTCCATAACCACGCGTTCTTCCAACGAATCCAATTTCAACTCAATAATCTTTCGACCCTGCCCAAAATACACCGCCTGATTTGCCACACTCAAACACCCACCGGGGCGACCATGCGTATTCAAATCGGTCATCTGCGTAATCTTGCCATCATCCAAATCATACCGAAACAAATTGCCCGAATTTTCACGTTGAGACGTAAACACAAACGATCGACCGTCATTAAACCAGCACGGATCAGTAAAATAAAAATGATTCGAATGCCCCAAATAATCCGTCAAACGATGGATTTCCCGACCACTATAACTATCGGTATACGAAAACTTGGGATCATCATACACGCGACCCTTACCCATAACAACCTCCAAAGCGACTAAAATGATTGAATTTTCAATAAGAACGAGACGGAAGTTAAATAGGAACAATAGAAAAGTAAAAAAGAAAACACAGAGGCCGTCATTTGTTCTTTGCGCCTCTCATTTTCCTTTTGTATCATCCTATCCCTTAACCCGTTTCACAGATCGTATGGCCTGGACCCTAGATCCATTGCCACCAAGATAAACCGGCTTTTAACCCAGAAGGAATTTCCCATGCGACTCGGAGCCCCACTCTTTAAACCCTCAGATGATCCAGACAGTTGGATTTCTGCACTTGCATATCACGGTTATACCGCAGCCTTTTGCCCACTCAAAGACCTGAACGACCCCAATCTCGCTCAAGCCTATGCAGATGCCGCGACCCAAAATAACATCGTCATCGCCGAAGTAGGTGCTTTTGGCAACAACCCCGTCAGTCCAGATGATAGCATTCGCAAACAAGGCATTGAAAATTGCCAAAACAAACTCGCCCTTGCCGATGCCATTGGCGCACGCTGTTGTGTCAACACATCGGGTTCACGTGCCGAAGGGTGGGCAAGCCCTCATGCAGACAACTACGCACCCGAAACATTCGACCTGATCGTCGAATCTGTCCGTACCATCATAGACGCCGTCAATCCCACCCGATCTTTCTACGCCCTCGAAATGATGCCCTACATGTTACCCGACTCACCCGAAAGCAATCTGGATCTCATCAAAGCCGTAGACCGCAAACAATTTGCCGTTCACTTCGACCCCGTCAACATCGTCAACAGTCCCCATCGATATTACAACAACGGCGCACTCATTCGCGACTGTTTCAAGATTCTCGGTCCTTATATCAAAAGCTGCCATGCAAAAGACATTCTCCTTCACGACAAACTCACCACCCATCTCGACGAAGTGCGGCCTGGTCTTGGCAACTTAGATTACACCACATTCCTACACGAAATCGATAAACTCGATTCTGACATGCCGCTTATGATCGAACACCTCAAAGGCGAAGAAGAATATGCAAAAGCAGCCGAACACATTCGATTACTGTGGAAAGCGCTTTGGAATCGATAAAACTTAACTATCTTGTTGCAGCTGCTTAAACGGAGGCAAAAGTTATCTAAAAACAGTCCAATCCATTCCACCTAAAACCAATCTGAAATTTTTACAGTATCCCATACCTTCAAAACTTCAATAAAAGGAGCACACAATGGCAAATGAAAAAATTCGCGTGGCCGTAGGCGGGCAAGGCCGCAGCGGTTACGACATCCACTGCAAGAGTCTAAAGCACGACACCGACAGGTTCAATATCGTCGCAGCAGCCGATCAATTACCCGAACGTCGCGAAGACGCCGAGGTAGAACTCGGCGCAAAGGTCTACGATGACTGGCGCCCAATGCTTGAAGAGGGCGGCTTTGACCTCTTCATAAACGCACTCCCCAGCCCACTGCACGTCGATGCCAGTATCGATGCGCTCAACAGGGGCTTCCACGTTGTGAGCGAAAAACCCATGGCCCGCACCGTCGCCGATTTCGACCGCATCGTCGAAGCAGCCGAAAAGAACGACCGCCTGCTTTTCCCTTTCCAGAACAAGCGCCTTCAGCCTTACTTCGACAAAATTCAGGAAATCATTGCATCGGGTGTTCTCGGCAAAATCGTCCACATCAGATCCAGCTCAAGCAGTTTCAAACGACGCTGGGACTGGCAAACGCGCCAAGATCTTTCAGCCGGAAACCTGCTAAACACGGGCCCTCATCCAGTCGATCAGGCCCTCTGTCTCTTCGGTTGGGACAATACACCAGAAGTCTTCTGTCGTATGGCCTGCGAGAACCCTTTTGAAGGGGATGCCGAAAACCACGTCACCGTCACGCTCTACGATCCCGAACGCATCGCGCCCCAAATCGACATCGACATCAGCTCCCTCATCCTGTTCCCAAATCCTAATGACTATGCCGTTTCGGGAACATACGGGGGCCTCGTAGGTGGGCCCAAAAAACTCACATGGCGATACTTCGATCCCGAAACCGCGCCCAAACACGACATGTGGCTCTGGTCTGTTGACCGCGCCTACGTGAGCGAGAAACTCAACTGGATCGAAGAGACTTGGGCACTCGAAGACGAACCCGAATCGCTCAGAGTTGGCCCAGACCGATTCTACGACAACGTGTTCGACGTGCTCCAAAACGGAGCCGAGCGACTCATCAAACCAGAGCAGACGCGCAAACAGATCGCTGTCATTGAAGAATGCCACAGACAAAACCCGCTGCCCACCAAACCGCAGAGCTTAGCGCCACGCCTCTAACCATAATCACAAACCCAACTCAGGTATCTTCTATGAACGGCAATTCAGAAAATCCAAACGAATGCCAACCCGACGCCACTGACATCGCCTACGGTCCTCACGAGCGCAATATCATGGATCTCTACAAAGCACCTGGTCCAGGTCCCCATCCGCTCCTGCTCTATATCCACGGCGGCGGTTTCATGAATGGTGACAAGCAGCGCATCAACAAACAGCTCTTCACCTTCTGTCTCCAACGCGGCATCTCTGTCATTTCCATCAGCTACCGTCTCTCACAACACGCCATCTATCCAGCACCCTTCCACGATGGCCGTCGCGCACTTCAGTACATCCGTCACCACGCAACACAGTTCAACATCGACCCGACCCGTATCGCCGCTGCCGGGAGCTCTGCTGGGGCCGGCATATCGTCCTGGCTTGCTTTCCGACCAGACATGGCCGACCCCAATAATGACGATCCCGTTCTCCGGGAATCCACGCGTTTGCGATGCATCGTCACCACAGAAGGCCAGACAACCTACGACCCAAGGTTCATTTCTCGCGTCGTAGGAGGAAACGCACACACCCATCGTGCACTTGCCCAACTTTTTGGCGTCTCAACAGATATCTGGCCCGAGCTCGATGATGAGGCTATTGCACGCGTTGAAGACGGTGCAGCCATCAACTTCCTGACCAAAGACGACCCGCCAGTGTTCGGAATTTACAAGCGAGAAAATCGCCCACCAACCGACGAAGATGATCCCAACTACGGCATTCATCATCCCCGTTTCGGCTTTGACCTGAAAACCAAAATGGACGCCCTGGGTATCGAATGCACCATCCACAACGACCCTCAAATGGAAGACGATCCTGAAGCTCGAAAAACCGCACACACCCTTGCTGCCGACTTCCTTGCAAAAGAATTGAAGAAATAATTATACGCAATGTACTTTTATCTCTTTTCGTGATTTACGAGTAAGACTTTTTCTATATGGAGACACAATGACGCAACACAATTTACTGGACCGCCCAAATGCACCCGCTAAACGGGTAGGTGGTGCCATACTCAAAACCGGTTTGAACGCCTATTCTTTCAATAAAGCACTCAACGACGGCCTCACGCTGTTTGATCTGCTCGACTACTGCGCCGAACAAGGTTGCGACGCCATTGATCCAACGGGCTACTTTTTCCCCGGTTATCCAAATGTACCCGATGACACCTATATCAACGACTTTAAGCGTCGTGCTTTCCTCCTTGGCGTAGCGATCAGTGGCACGGGCATCCGAAACGATTTCGCCTCTCCAGACAAAGACAAACGCGCCGCAGACATTCAACACATTAAAGAATGGATTGAAGTCGCTGCCAAACTCGGCGCTCCGGTCCTACGTGTCTTTGCCGGCAAAGAACCCGAAGGACACACCTGGGACGAAGTCGCCGAATGGATGGTAGCAGACCTAAAAGAATGTGTCGCACACGCCCAAAAATTTGGTGTGCTCATTGGCATTCAGAATCACGGAGACTTCCTCAAGACGTCTGAGCAAGTCATCAAGATCATTCAAATGGTCGATTCCGAGTGGTTTGGCACCATCGTGGACACAGGTTATTTTTTGACTGAAGATCCATACGCAGACATCGCAGCCGTGACACCCTATGCCGTCAACTGGCAGGTCAAAGAGAAAGTGGACGGACAACAATTCAAGGTCCCAGTAGACCTCAAAAAAGTCGTGCAAATTGCCAATGAAGCCGGCTATCGGGGTTATCTCCCCATCGAGACACTCGGTAGAAAAGGGGAAACCGACTACGACCCCAAAACGCGTGCCGCTCAACTTTTAAATGAACTCAGAGCAGCGATCCAAGAAGCAGAGTAGGCACCTTTGTCTGTAAAAAGACTCAAAACAAGAGGACTCATCTATGCAGTACCGAAAATTTGGAAATACCGATCTCGAAGTCTCTGAAATATGCTTTGGTCCCATGCGCTTCTCAGCCAAAGAACCCAGCGATGATGATGCCTCCCAACAGGGACAAAGTGCCTTGGAACACGCTATTGATCGGGGCGTCAACTTCATCCACTCCAGCTATGAATACAAAACCCGCTGGTCAATGAGCCGCGTTTTGAAAAATCACCCCAAACGGCACGATCTGCACCACATCATCAAAGTGCCCGACCCCGATTTTGACGACGATGGCAAGTTTGACGCAGACAAATTCCGACTCCGCGTCGAAGAAGCACTGCGCGATTTGCACACAGACCGTATCGATGTGCTGCAACACCTGCAACGTGCACGTCCAAACGATGACCATTTGCGCATCCCTGATATCGATGCCACCAACGAAGCCATGCTCGAATGCTTCACCCAGCTCAAATCAGAAGGCAAAGTGGGCTATTTAACAACTTTCCCCTACACGCCGGGCTTTGCCACCGAAACACTGAAATCCGATATCTTCAGCGGAATGGTCGCCTATTACAACCCAATCGAAATGGAAATGGCCGAGTTCTTCCCACAGATGGAAACCAAAGGACAAGGGTTCTTCTGCATTCGACCCTTTATGGGCGGGCTGCTCACCGACCGTCGCGCCAACCGCAGCCAACTTCCGGCCGATGACCGTTTTCAGGATGCCAGCTGGGATAACGCTTATCAACGGCTTGAAATGCTACAAGCCACCTTGGGAGCTGAAGTATCATCGTGGACAGATTTCGCCATCAAATTCGGCCTGTGCCACCCCATTGTAACAAGTTTGATCGTGGGATTGAATTCGGTAGAGCAAGTAGACGGTGTATTAGACGCGGCAGATGGAAACTATCCTGACCGATCGGTATTTGAAAAAGCACTGGAGATTTTTCGAGGCAGCACGCTCTAATACGGAACATAAAAAACCCAGCAGAAAAGATTCTGCCGGGTGTAGGTCAATTTGCAATCATCTTGGCAAATGCCCCAGCATACGGATCACCGTTCATTTCAAGCACCTTAAGCATTTCATTCCGCATGCGATTAACTTCTGTTGCGTGCGGTTGTGAATCAACCAAATTGGTCAACGCATCGGCATCCTGACGATAATCATAGAATTCTTCTTTGGTGCGATAGTACATAAAATCAATACGCTTTTGCATTTCTGGATCGTGATTGGCCGCGGCAACCATCGCCTTCAAAGACAAACCACCAGGATATTTTCCACCATAAAACATCTGCTTCCCATCGGCAAAATGATTGTAGATGTAACCATAGCGTTCGCCAATAATCGTTCGCATCTGAAATTCCTGTTTGCCCTTCGCATTAATAGAAGCAAACGCGAAATCTCGGATCTTTTTAGAAGGATCCTGCAAAAGATCCACAAAGGATTGGCCATCCATATCATGAGGCGCAGAACCGCCAACAATATCAAGAATCGTTGGCATCAAATCGACTGTCGAAATCAAACTGTCGCAGGTCGTGCCCGCAGAGATGTGCCCTTTCCAATAAAATACAAGAGGGGTTTTCACACTGGTCAGGTAACAATTGGACTTGGCAAACGGGAAATGCATCCCATTATCAGAAAGAAATACAACCAGCGTATTGTCTTCTAATTCATTATTTTTAAGCGCCTGCATGATTTTTCCAACAAACAAATCGCACCGATAAGTCGAATTCAGATAATCTGCAACCTCTTCTCGGATTTCTGGCAGATCAGGCATAAAACCAGGCACATAACCATCTTCCATAGAAAAACGATCAACAGGCATGGGGGGATAAAATTCAGGATTACCAGGTCGATTTTTAATCTCAGATTTAAACCGTTTTTTGAGAGATCGCATTTCACCATCGCTCCCAGCAAAGGGACGATGTGGATCATGTGAATTTGCCGACAAAAAAAACGGTTTGCCATCGGCTTTGGCCTGCTTAAAAAAGGCATCCGCTGCATCATAATACCGGTCAGGATCACGCCCCATTCCCATATCTGTCATATGCACAAACGTATCCCATTGATAGTGTTCTTTCGGGCGATAATGGGTTTCTTTACCCAAAATACCCGTTCGATATCCCAATGTTTCCTTGAGCACAGCAGACAGTGGTTTTACGCTTTCTTTAACCGTCGTATTTCCCGTGCCGGGTTTTGTACAATACCGATCTTGATACAACCCAGTAAGCATCGAACCGCGCGAGGGTGCACACCGCGAATGGGTATTAAACGCCTGGGTAAATCGCATACCTTCTGAGGCAAGGCGATCAATATTGGGTGTCAACCCCGAAATTTGACCACCAAGCCAAGTCATCGCATCATAATTGAGATCATCAACAGCGATCAAAACCACATTGGGGGATGTCGCGTTGTTAAAGGGTGCGGCCAGTACGTCAAGAGAAGACAAACAAGCAGACAAACCTACAGCTGTCGATGACTTAAGAAATTCTCTACGTGAAAGAGGAAACATGATCATAGATCTCCTATAAAAGGGGTTCTTAGATAAAAGTCCAGCACATCTTTGCCCACAAATTACAGCACAACACACGCAACACCAAACATTCATTTTATTGGAGAATCTAATGCCCAACGCCCAACCCCGAGCAGAACATCCACGCCCACAATTTCAACGCGACAACTGGATCAACCTCAATGGCACCTGGAACTTTGCTTTTGATTTTGGGTCATCGGGTGAACAAAGAGGTTGGTCGTCCGATCCATCTGGCTTTAACAAAACCATCACCGTGCCCTTCTGTCCAGAGTCTGAGTTATCGGGCATTCAACATACCGACTTCATACCTTCCGTCTGGTATCATCGCACACTCGACATACCCAACAGTTGGGAAGGCAAACGCATTCTGCTCCACTTTGGTGCCGTCGATTATCATTGCAAAGCCTGGGTCAACGGTCAATCTGTGGGCCAACATTACGGCGGTGGTGCATCCTTCACATTCGACATCACATCCGCTCTCCAAAATGGCGACAACAGTCTCGTCGTTTGCGCCAATGACGACACACGATCCGGTGATCAACCCCAAGGCAAGCAATGCCCAGACCTCCATTCGCGTCGCTGCCACTACACCCGCACCACAGGCATTTGGCAAACCGTATGGCTCGAAACCGTATCCACATCTCACATCGATCATGTGCGCGTCGTGCCCGATCTCGACAGCAGTCGTTTTGTGCTCACACCATCCTTCAAAAATGCCAAACGCGGTCACACCTTCAAAGCCACACTCTTAGATAGAAGTGAAGAAGTCGCCGTCTCATCAGCACCCGCTACCGATGGTGCGGCCATGTCTTTGCGTGTGAAAGATCCCCACATTTGGTCACTCGAAGATCCCCATCTCTACGACCTGCGTCTTGAACTCCTCGATGGCGACACAGTCATCGACGCGGTTTACAGCTATGCCGGTCTGCGAAAATTCCACATTGAAGGCCACAAATTCTATCTCAACAACCAACCCATCTTCCTGCGCTTGGTTTTGGATCAAGGATTCTATCCCGATGGCGTTTGGACAGCACCCAATGATGATGCACTCAAAGCCGACATCGAAAAATCGATGGCCGTTGGTTTTAATGGCGCACGCCTCCATCAAAAAGTCTTTGAAGAACGCTTTCACTATTGGGCCGACAAACTCGGTTATCTCACCTGGGGTGAATTTTATGACTGGGGCATGAACTTCGGCTCCCCACAAGCCATTCACAACCACCAACGAGAATGGCGAGAAATTGTCATGCGTGACCTCAACCATCCCTCCATCGTCGCCTGGACACCCTTTAACGAAACCATTGGCGCAGCTCGCGACCACTTTGAAGCACATCGCCGCGCCGTTGAAGAAACCTATCACCTCACCCGTGCCCTCGACCCCTCACGCCCATGTCACCCCACCAGTGGTTATGTTCACGTTGTCACCGACATCTTCACCGTACACAACTACGAACAAGACCCCGAAAAATTCGCCGAAACCTATGCCTCCGTCTCACCCGACGATTTGGAAAACACATCCGTCCGTTTCCCAGAACTCTCTATCCCCTACAATGGAACGCCCTACGTCGTCGATGAATACGGCGGCACCTGGTGGGATGCCAATGCCACAGAAACCGAACAAGAAGCCGACCGCAAAAGCAGTTGGGGCTACGGCGCACGCCCAACAGACATTGAAGAAGTCTATCACCGCATCGAAAAACTCACCCAAGTGCTCACCGATCACCCCAACATTGCCGGATACTGCTACACCCAACTCACAGACGTAGAACAAGAGCAAAACGGCATCTATACTTATGACCGACAAGAAAAATTTGACGCCGAACGCTTGAAACAATATTTCGGTGCGCCTGCTGCGATTGAACAAGAATAGAGGGAACGCCGAAAAATTCCCTCAAACAAAGAATACTGATATTTGTAATGACCAAAATATAGAGGTTGATGCCGTTCTCTTGAGAAATTAAATAGCCCCACCTGTATGCAACAGGTGGGGCTATTTTATAGTGGTCATGAAAAAAGTTTATGATCCAGCGGAGGTTGTCACCCTATCAGAAACTTCGTGCTTCTCACGCGATGGCAAAAGCTCATCGCCTCTAAATGTCGCGAGTGCGTACGTATAACCATCCAGAGCAACGAACTCCACTTCATATGCATCATCGGGATAGCATTCGACGACCGCACCAATTTCCCCGCGTGTCAATTTATATTCAGGTTTATCAATTGTTAATGCCACCGTATCCAATAAACGAACCTCATTGGTCATGTTTGCCTCACTTTCAAAAAACTACTCGTTCTACAGGTATCATCAGAATATTCTCTGCCAATCGGGCAACAACTTTACCACGATAAATGATCACACCAAAAGGTGCTCGATCTTTAAAATCGGTCAGAAATTGTCGCAGGCCACGTGCAGCAAAAGGATTAACACGAGCCGTATGTTTTATTTCAATAGGAATCAGCCGTCCACCCGCTGCCTCCAAAACCAAATCGACTTCTGCACCAGCTTGAGTACGCCAGTGATAAACAGCAGGTGTCGGTTCATATTGTTCAGCTTGGCGAATCAACTGCTCACCAACCCAGCCTTCCCAGCTTGCTCCCATCAATGGATGCATTTCAAGTGTTTCCAAATCATAAATACGCAACAAATGATGCAACAATCCAGAATCGATAATGCATGCTTTGGGGCTTTTTACCAGACGCTTTCCAATATTGGCCAAATAAGGCGACAATCGACGCATAAGAAAAGTACCTTCCAACGCATCCAAATACACACCCGCCGTGCGCGGCGTAATACCAAGGTCACTTGCAAAAGCAGAGATGTTGAGCGACTGACCATGCCGAGCAGCAATCATTTGAAGTAAACGATCGACCATAACGGGGGTCAATCCCTGAGCAACTTGTTGTAAATCGCGCTCGCTAATCGTGCGGGTATAAGAATCGAACCAACGCCAAGCCGATAGCGAATCATCCATCAAAGCGGGTTCAGGGTATCCGCCACGCAACCACAGCTTTCGAACATCAGGATCGGCCAGTGTAGATTGATCGGATAAAAGTTGCAACAGGTCTTCAATTGTCCGTGTTTGCAATACATGCCTTAAAAAATCGGGCTGCGGCCTTTGCATTTGTTCGGCAGCAGTAAAGGGTCCCAAGTGCAAGATACCCACACGCCCAGCCAAGCTCTCTGAAACATCACGCATCAACGCGGGGCTGGCCGACCCAGATATCACATAACGCCCAGGACGACGGTCCCGGTCAATAGCAACCCGAAGCGCGGCAAACAATTCAGGAACCCGTTGCGCCTCGTCAAACCAGATATTTTGTGGGTGATCCCGCAGAAACAGATCCGGCCCCTGTTGCACCAGCGCCGCCTGCCCAGGGTCTTCCAAATCGACCAAACGCCAATCCTTTAAGGCTTGTGCCAAAAAAGTCGATTTACCAACCTGGCGGGCACCCAACAAAAGCAGGCACGGGAATTGCCCCAAATAAGCCTGGAATCTGTCAAATAAGTAGCGTGAAAGATACATATAATACCTTGTAAATTATGTTGTGTATAGCATAAAATACAAGGTATTTTTAAAAATGACAAGCCCAAAGGATGCATATCATCGTCATTTTCTTAAATGGCCTATCCAACCCTGCGCATAACCGTGGTCTCGGCCCCATCATAAACGCCGCCCAGAACAATCCATTCAAATCGCTGATCCATCTCATAAAAAAGGCCGTGATAATAAACGGCCTTTTGGCTTTTGGTGCATACACAGAACATTTGACCTGACACTTTTCACGAAGTATCATGAACAAGTTCTATCAAAAGATGTTTCACAGAACATAAGACACGAAGGAAACCTCTATGGCAGCAACTTCCGATACCACCGTGAAAATCCCTGTAAAATTCTACCCTCCCGGCAATTTGGGCAACATCGATAAAGATGCCGAAGGTACTTTTGAACTGCCCGCAAGTGAAATCGCGCTCGTCCTAGTAGACACGTGGAACAGCAGCGACCCTGAAGAAGGTCAAGATATACCAGGAGACATCAAACCAACACAAGACTTTCTCCACACCTGCCGTGAACACAATATCACAGTTATTCACGCACCCAATCATCCCGTTGTGGACAAATATCCCCAGTATCACAGCATTAAAGAAACCGTTCAAGACTTTTGGCCTCAGGAACCACCCGAAAATCCGCCCTTTCTCGATTGGCCACCCAAAGACAACAACATCTACACCCAAGCCCGCAACATGCGTTCAAACGCGCTAACTGAATCTTACGCAGTCAAACACAAAGTAAAAGAGCGCGACATCTCACGTTTCTTGCTGCCACTCGAAGACGAATATGTACTCGCCACACACACCGAATTTCGCTACGTCTTATGGCAACACAAAATCAAACTCCTCCTCTACGTGGGTGGTGCACTCAATGAATGTATGCAACACCGCGACACAGCCATCAACCTGCTTGCCGGTGTAGACAGCCGCACCACAGGTTTCACCCTTGTCGTCCTTGAAGACTGCAGCTTTGCCAAACCCACACCGGGTTTAAGTGAACGCGACATGGCCCACGCCATGCTCGAATACTTCAAATGTAAAATCACCTTTGTCGGAAATTCAAAAGAAATCACATTCACCTGACCCAATCTCTATTTGGTATTGTAAAATCTCAACACCTCGTCCTATCGCACACGTTATTTATCCAGCACCAAGCGCACCGGTTCTGCACCGATGGTACCCGAAGCAGAACGTTACGATCTTGCGTTTGGCCAAATTTTATTTTTTTTAAGGAACCCCCATGTCCCAACCCTCTAAAATCTACGCCTACCCACTTGCCGAAGGCCTCTTCATCAAAGAAGAGTATCAAGAATCCAACCGCCACTTCACACACCCCGGCGTGTTTACCA
>JBLHJX010000133.1:0-14470 GCA_047619225.1 Candidatus Latescibacterota bacterium | reverse complement strand
CCATGCACAATCACCAAATAAGACGTTGTCTCTTGTCCATCTGCTGTTTTAGGATACGTCAATGTGCGATCCCAATCACTCACCACACAAATGCCATCTGCCCCTACCGAGCAAAACGTATCCATCTTTTTTTGAAACACGTCTGCTTGATCGATCCATATCTCACTCATACGTTGTCCTTTTGGTTCATCGCCTAAGGTACCTGTCAATCCTCTATCCGTTCACTCATCTCACCCGTCTTTTTATCCTTCACCACCCGCTTCACGCGACCATCGGGTAACCGTTCCGTTTTTAGCACCACAAATGGCAAATCTGCATCGGCCGACGACGCCTCTACGTTCACCTCACCACCCCGCCAATCCAAATCAATCGGTTCCCATATTTTACTCTTGGCCGATTTATAACACGCATCCAAAATCGCATTCACCACATACCCATCATACAATGTCTCCATCGGTGCGCGTCCCTCATCCCATGCATTAAACATATCGGCAAACATATCCGTATACCCCAGTTCAGCCACCTCATCTCCCACTGGAAACAACCACCCCGTATCGGTCTCCGCTTTTTCAACCACATACCCGCCTTGCCCCACCGCCGTAAACATATCAAAACCCGTGCGCAACCAATGGTTCAACCAAATCGTACCTTCCGTTCCCGACACCTCATCGCGCAAATCCATCCCACCCCGAAACGCCCACCCCACCTCAAACTGACCCATCGACCCATTCTCAAACTTAATCAACCCAATCCCATGATCTTCAGCATCTACCGGATGTACCAATGTATCGGCCCAACACATCACCTCCACTGGGCGAATCCCCTTCCCAATAAAATTGCGAATGATCTCCACACAATGACACCCCATATCAATAATGGCACCCCCACCCGCCCGTTCCATATCCCAAAACCACTCACTGTGCGGCCCAGGGTGTGTCTCGCGAGACCGCACCCACAACACCCGCCCCAAAGCCCCTTTCTTCACCGAATCCAATGCCTTCAATGTTTTGGGTGGATACACCAAATCTTCCAAATACCCCCCAAACACACCCGCCTTTTCCACAACATCCAACATCTGCTTGGCCTCTTTAGCCGTGCGCCCCAATGGCTTTGTGCACAATACCGCCTTACCCGCTTCAGCCGCCATGGTCACCGCTTCCACATGCATATCATTGGGCAACCCAACAATCACACCATCTGTCTCCGGGTCCCGAATCGCCTCTGCCATATCCGTCGTCCACTTCGGAATCTGATTCTCCTGCGCAAACGTCTTGGCCCGTTCCTCAGTTCGTGAATACACCATATCCATCCGATCAATGCCCCGCCGGTTGTGCAAAGCCATCGTATAAAACGTACCAATCAATCCCGTGCCCAACATCGTCAACTTATGTCCAGTTGCCATGGTTCACTCCTTTCCGTGCCATCTATCTACGTAATACACTGCACGATCATTCGCAGATTTTGCCTTTTCAACATAGTGTCAATCCCCGCCCCAATCAAACAAAATCGCAACCGATCTCAAAATATAAGCGTTATATTACATATATGAGACAACTACGCAAACAGCTCCTATTCTTCCTCGTGTTCCTCTCGCCTGTTATCGCACAAAACAATGCCGACTTCGATAAGAGTGGTCGTGTTGATTTTCTCGACTTCATTGCCTTCGCCCAAGCCTTTGGTTCCACCCAAGCACCATTTGATCTCAACGGCAATGGTCGTGTTGACTTCCCCGATTTCCTCACCTTCACACAGGCCTTTGTGCAAGACATCCAAGCACCCGATACGGTTGTTACCTTTGCCGACCTCAATCTCGAAACTGCCATAAGAGACGCGCTCCAAAAACCCACCGGTGACCTGCTTCGGCAAGATGTGATCACCCTCAAGCACCTCACAGTCTTTGACCGAAATATTATCACACTCACCGGCATCAACCAACTCGAAAACCTCGAAGAACTCGAAATGCCCGTCAATCAAATCTCAGACCTGTCGCCCCTTAAAAGCCTCATCAAACTGCGCCGGTTGCAACTTTCAGAAAACAGCATCACAGATATATCTCCCCTCCAAAACCTCACAAACCTCGAAAACCTCCGCCTTGAACGCAATCAAATTTCAGACATCACCCCGCTGCAAAACCTGCCCAAACTCACGGGTCTCTTTTTGCTCCTGAACAAGGTCACCAACATCACCCCACTTCAAAATCTCACCACACTCGAAGATCTCGAATTGGATGAAAATGGCATTCAAAACATCGATGTACTTCGCCACCTCACCCGTTTGCACACCCTGGATATCATAGGCAATCAAATCACCGACCTCCAAGCCCTCACCGACAACGAGGGCATGAACTTTGGCGACGATATCTACATCGCCAACAACCCCCTGAGCGCCACCGCAATCAACCAACAAATCCCCCTCCTCGAAGCCCGTGGCGTAACCGTTCATTTAGAATAGCCATAAAAAAAGCCCCTTCCAAAAAGAAGAGGCCATCTCCCACCCATATCCTTCCAATTATACCTTTATTACGTAAGCACCATGAAGGGCGTCATGAACCTTACGCTCCTTCTGGGCAGTTACCGCTCCTCTTCCATCATCAACCTGCCTTCGTGAACACATAACAGCCCAGGGTGTTGTGGATGTGTCACCCACCCGAGTGGATATCCGTTTAGACGATATAGGTCTGTCACCTTATTATCTTTAACGAGGTATCGTTCTTCCAGATTCCAAAGGCTTAGGTCGCCGGTTGGGCTTGCATGCATGCCCTTTAGAGACGGTGCAATATGTGTTGCAGTAACGCGTTTCCCTGTGCCATCGAAACCAACAAGCCATCCGAATTGTTCTGCGACGTAACAGCGGGCTCCTTCTATCGATTTTCCAGGCACAACGGTTAGGCCAACGGGTGAGCCTCCAAGTGTGGCATCCCAGAGGGGGGTGCCGGTGGTTTCATCGTAGGCAGTAATTTGATTGATGGCGCCGTAGCGCAGTACGATGACTTGATCTGGTGCACCGTTGATAAGTGGCCCGACCCAGAAATCGCGTACGGCGCAGGAGTCCCATCCGTCCATGGATCGTCCCATGGGATTTACGCTGCGGTTGTAGTTGATGCCTTCTTGGGCTTGGGGAGCGGGTGTCCAGGCGCGAACGGTTGAGCCGCAAGTGAGATAGGTGTGGCCTGCGAGGAATTGTAGTTTGTTTGTTTGTTTGGATATGTGTGATTGAATTCGATCTGGCAGTCCGTAGGGGCTCACCACATCATCAATTAGGCTCCCGGTTTTTGCATCGAGAAAGTTGAGACTGGTGCCACCTGTTCCAACGGCTACAATATCTTGATCACTTACAGGATCATAGGCGACTGAAAGTGCGCCAATGGTAGGTGTGTTTAGGAACCACCATGGCCAAAATGCGCGTTCTTCGCGAAACTGACAGGCATAATGCCATTGCTTGAGGCCTTCTTTGTTGAAGCGAATGACGTGCCCAGAATGTGTGCCGACGAAGAGGTCATTTTCGAAAAATGTGAGTGCAGTAATAGAGGTATCACATTGTGTTGTCCAGGTTGCTTTTCCTTCTGTGTTGAGGACAATCACATCGCCTTGTTTTGTTCCTACTGCGATGGCAGAGCCGTCCGTGGTTTGTGCCCAAGTAGACACTTGAGCCGGCAGGTCGAGGGTCCACCGTATTGGCAATGTAGGCTGCCTTTCACGTCGATGGTAGGTGCGTTTGATCTGACGGTCATCTGTTTGTTTTGTTTGCTGACGGGTGGTGATCGCCACTTCTCCGTCTATGGTTTCTTTGCTAAAGTTGAGCGTTTCGTTTGGACCTTCGACGATCCAACCTGTATCGTGGGTGCGTAGGTGATAATTGGGAGTCGTAGTTTCGGTGACCGCATGTAATAAAGTTGCAACTGCGACTTCGCCATCCTGGGCGTGGTGGTTCATTGTGGCATGGAGCATGGTTTCTGTGATGGGTGGGGTTCCTATCGGTGCGCCAAGTGCTGGATAGGAATTGGTTTCGGTTGTTAGATGTAGGCCTTTAGAAACTTGAATGTAGAATTGTCCATTTGTTTCAGCATCAAAGTTGAAAGTTGCGCGTTCGTCTTCTACGCCAACGATTTGCCCAGCGCACCGCCAGTTGACACCAAGAGTGAAGATTTCTTTTGGATCTACCTGTACGCGATCAACGACGAGCACGTAGGCAGCAGGTTTCCAGAAAATTTGGCGGATCCAGCGACAGAAACCGGGTGTGTCAATTTGATAAACAAGCAAGTGTCCGTCGGCGATTTCTTTTTGTGTGAGCAACGTTACACCTTCGGCCATGCCGGCCCCTAAACCGCCTGCATTCACTGTTATTGTTGAATGTCGCCACGGGCTGGCACAGTGCGGGAAGAGTGGCATGGCATCGGAAGTGATAAGGCGTTGACCGAAGCGTTCATAAGCAGCGAGGGCGCCAACATTGGGCAGACTTTTGCCCCCACTGCGCATACCAATGACCATGAGGTAATCGCCTTCAGTATTCCAACCGCTACGGGCCACGGCTCGGTCAAACCCTTGGCTGGGTTTTATAGAGGGTGCTTTCCATTGCCGCAGTCGTTCATTCGTGGGATACGTGATGAGGCCCGTTTTATCATGGGGTTCACCCGCTACAATGTCCCCGGCGTAAGCTTGGCCAGCAGAGAATTGCAAAACGCGATCCATACCTCGTTGCACTTGGTGTTCTCGCAAGTTGGCCACAAAAAGGTAACGTCCGTCGTTGAATAGATAAGCGAGTTTGCGCATGAGGTTGTAGGGATAACGACTCGCGTCTGTTTGGGGGCCAACGACGAGTTGACCTGTGTTCGTACACAAACCCATAACGCGCTGTGCCCAGAGTTGAATATGAGGATCGCTGGCGATTTGATTTGGGCAACTGAGCAGCATCCATTCAAGATACACTTCGAGATAGCTTGCGTAACCTTCGGTGAGGCCAGTTAGGGGAACATCGGTGCCTGCTTGAGCTTTGAAATAGGTATCGGCTATGGCTCGGTCGGTGAGCCATTTGGATTCACCCGTTTGGCGATAGAGCCAGTCTGCGCCAATCCATAAGTTGAGTGCATCACAGGCGTGGTGGCGGCTAAAGATTTCCGTTTCTTTGGAGGTCTCTCGAATCAACTTTAGATTGGCAATGCCGCTTTCCTCTATGAGGTAGGTGCGGATTGCTTGGGTAATTTCTTCTCGGTCGGTGTCGGTAAAAACGGGACACCCACTGAGCAGAGACCAGAGCTGAAACATGCGTATGGATTTATAATGGTAGAGTGTTTGAACGGCACCGGACTTCACTTCTTCTAACAATATTTGACGATAGTGTTCGGCGTCTTTTAAGTGCCCGGTGTAGAGGTATCGCAGGCCGAGTTGGGATGAACGGGAGAAGTGGAAGTTGTCGGCGTGGGGGCCATACATGCCCAAGCGTAAGAGATGGTTTTGTGCTGATCCACCCAAGAAACCGGATTCATAGGGTGTGTCAGGGAGGACACTTTCGGGGGTTAGAATTGGGCTTGCGGCTGTGCCCAAACAATCGATGCGGTCATGAGGAAGGGGCAGATGGCCTTCGCCTAATTGCACTTCGAGTTGCCAAGGTATTTGACCGGTTTCGTTTGTTTGGAGTTGTTCAATGAATCGGTTGGTTGCTTCCCGCACACCTTGTGGATCACTGCCCCCAAGGAGTAAGACATGATTGTCTTTTTGGTTTGGCGATGGAATGAGTTGCATCACCCAACCGTTCGTGCCGGGATACCAGCGGTCTACGAGGGTGTTCCAACGGTAATAGAGGGATTCGATGAAGGGGTTGTCGGCCAAACATCCAAGGGCGATGGCGTGTTGCGTGGGCAGCCCTTGTAGGGCTTGATCGCCAGGAATGATGGCGAGTGCTACATTGTAACGGGCACGGACAGCTTGCGCGATTTTTTTGGCTTCGTGATCGAGCGAACCGTTTGGCGGTGTGATGAGGGTCGCGTTTGATGTGCCCGCTTTGACGAGGTTTAGGAAGTTCACGTTTGTAACCATTTTTTTTGAAAAGCCAAATTTTTCTCCATGCGAATTTCGGGTAGAACACGGTATATTTTGTGCAACGCCAACGAAGCCGGATATGCGCTGTCGTTTTATCTCAAAGCCAGCACTTGAAATTGAACCCCCTCTTTTTGCTGTAGTGTGTGAATAATATTAAAAAGCTTATTCGCTGTTGGATTGCCTTTTGCGCTAAACATCCGCATCAAGTTTTTGGGAGATATGTTTACCAATGCACCTAATTCTTGAAACCCTATGGTTGCTTTGATGTAATCTCTTAGGAGAGATTTACCTGTAGCCGTATCTCCAGATAACATTGCCTCGACGCTTTCGGTAAGCAACCCTTCTCGAAACTCAGGATCACTCAGAGCGCGGGCCTGTACGGTGTCTCTGAAATCGCGTGTATTGACCATTATTGTTACCACAAAGGTATCACATAAGATACTTCATCACAAGTAAAGACTTTTTTATTCTTGTGCTAATAACATATTTTGTGAATGGCGATTGGGCATTGGCTGGGCCAAACGATCTTTGCCATGTGTTCTGGGGTGTTTTCAATCTCTTTGTTGGTCTTCATTCTATGGAGATTTTTCTCACCAAAATGGTCTTGCATGGTTTGCCATTTGCATCTGGACAATTGAAGTTGGAGTAAGCCAGTAGGGCTTCGTGGTCGGAGATGGCGAGCAGGTCTGAATAGGAGCAGGTGTCTTTTTGGTATTCTGTCGGTTCGACCACGGCGATGCGGTTGTCCCAATTTTTCCCAGAGGGGTCGTTTGTTGCACGCAGGTAGAGTCCTGGGCGTCCGTAGGTAGATAGGGTGACGCCGTTTTTGAGCGTGACAAGGGCTGGCCATACGCCACAGTCGTCGAAGGATGTTGGTGTGGACCACGTGAGGCCGTCATCGGTAGAGTGAGCAATGTAGAGTGGACCGATGCCGTTGGCATCGGTGGTGCGTAGGAGACAGAGTAGGGTGCCGTCGGGTAAGAAGGCGAGATTTGGTTCGGTGAAACCATCGCGGTTTTGTGCAAAAGAGTCAGCAGATGGCGTGGGTTGATAAGGGATGGTACTGCGACAATGCCAGGTGTGGCCGTGGTCGGTTGAATGTAAAAAGACCGCTTCGTAGTAGTGTGAGATTTTGTTGTTGAGGAATCGTTTGACATAGATGATGCCCCAAAGACTGCCGTTGGGTGCTTGGCTTATGCGGTGCATCCAGGGGAATGTGAGCACGCCCATGTAGATGGACCGAATGGCACCTGGCAGGGTGACGGTGGCATGTTCTTCTTGCCAGGTATTGCTTCCCGCTGGCAGTCGGGCAAAACGGTACCCGGCGAGGTCAGATGGCATTTCGGTTGCGTTGAAGGCGACGATTTCGTTGCGATATCCGCCGAATGTTTTGCCAATGGAGGCGGGAAGTTTGTCTTGCACAGTTACAGGATCGACAGAGCGCAGGGGTACTTGGCGGAGCAGATCGCCATTGGGCAGAGTGAAGATAATTGCGTTGGCTGAGATGGGTATGTCGTTTGGCGCAGGCGATTGCCAGGTGCGGCCTTCATCGGATGAGATGGACATGCCAGCGGGTTTACCATAGGCGGTGGCGGAGTCGGCTTCGACGTGGTAACCGACGGCGAGTCTGTTGTCTGGCAGTCTTTGAATGGCTGGGAATTGCCACGGCCCCCAGTTGTGCAGGTTGGCAGGTGCTTGGGAGACAATAACTGGGTCGTGTTGTTTGATTTCCATGGGGTGTTCTATGCTTTCTGTTTCAGGTAGGGTCTGGATGGTTGGGCAGGTGCATCATACGTGATTAGGGTTGCAGCCACTTTTTGAGAAAGGCCAAACTTTTGTCCATGCGGATTTCGTGCCCGCCTTCGTGCAGGTCAATTTCGATGCGGTCTTCTATGCCGAGTTTTTTGTAGTGCGCGCGAGTTTCTTCATATTCTTTTAGCATCATAGGCCACCATGCGATGCCGTCAGCTTTGCCTTGTTCCACTAAGAGCGGGCGTGGGCAAATAAGGGAGCTTAGGTCGCTGTCGGTAAATTCGCGTAACCAGCCCGGTATCCAAATGTGTTCTTCGTCTACCGATAAAAAACATGAGTAACGTGGGTCGTCCACCGCCATTTTGTGTCGTCGGTCATTAAACCATGCACAGACCACACCTGCTTTAATGCGTTTATCGAGTGGCGTGGTGAACATGGTATAAGCACCACCGAGGCTGATGCCATACATGGCGGTCCGCTCGATGTCGATTTCTTCGCGGGTTTCGAGATAGTCAAGCAAGCGTTGGGTCCGGTAGATTTCGAGCCCCCACAATGTTTTGCCCAAAAGTTTGCACAGCCGTTCGAGACGCGCACGTGGTGGCCCCCCGCTAACGTTCATAGGAGCGATGACGGCAAACCCTTCTTCAACGAGTTGGCGACCATAACTTTTGTAGATATTGGAAGGATCATCGAGGCCAAAAACTTTTTCGGGTGACGAGCCGATGCCGTGTTGGGCAATGACGAGGGGCGCTGGGCCTTTGCGACCTTTGGGCAGTGCGAAAATGGCGCGACCTCTGAGCCCTCCGAGCAGATCAATGGTTAACCACCACGCGGTAAAAGTTTCGGTTTCGCACCAAAGATCTAACTGTGGGTTTAGATCGATGCCGTCTGCTTCGAAGACACCCACGGCTTCGTGCCAGCGTTGACGATTTGCTTCAACCGATTTTTCAAAGGCTTCTGTGGATGTATAATCTCGATTCCAGTAGTGCTCTTGTCTGGGTTCATAGTTGAGAATGACACTGCGTAAATGATCTTCTGCTTCGTTGCGCAGGAGACGTTGACGGTCACTGACCTCGCGGTTTATGACCGCTGCAGGCTCTTCGTAAGGATTGGGTGTTTCGGGCATAAATCGGTTCTCCAGAGAATAGGTGAATCTGTGGACGAGCGTAGCGCAAGTTCCCGATAGGAACGCACTGCAGGTGCCCCTGATCACGAGCGTAGCGAGTGACTCGTGGCTGATGCCGAAAGATAGTGTGTTGGACTTCTGTGTCCAATGGAATTTGTGTGTGGCATAAAAAACCGCCCGGCTTCCATAAGGAAACCGAGCGGTTGTGCACTGCAAAGTCAGAAATACCTATTCCATACTTTTCTGCGGCATCACAATCATTTAAAAAGCATTCCGAACTACTCAAGGGGTACCACACGCACTTTAAGTGTGCTTCGCAATGTTCGAAAAAGCACATGGATCTCACTTTCTTGCTCATCCCCAGAGCTACCAAAACTGGCATTGGGAGCTTTGAACTCAAGCCATGTTTGAGACATCTGTTTTTCTACCGAGTCACCCACCGCAGGTGCAAAGCTTGGTGTGACACTGGTCGGCGATACCGACCCATTATTGACCACAAACGAGATGCGATCGTTAAAATCCAATTGGGCTGTAGGATCCAAACGCCGCACCAACAATTCAACCAACAACGTGCCACTGGGCCGCACCCAATTGGGGTCTGCACGCAACACCAGTTCAAATTGCCCGTCAGACGTGGTCCCCATAATCTCTTTGGCAGGTTCCGAACACCCCATCACACAGATCAACATGCCCCCCAACAAACCCAGCAGATATCTACGCATGAAATGGCTCATTTTGATCCTCCCGGCCCCAATATGTCATTAACCCGTTTCACCATTTGATTGAACGACCGTTCTGAAGACTGATAATAGAAATTCGTCTCATAAAACAATTTGGCCACCTCTTGATCAATCACATGATACCGATTCTTCATATCTTCCCGTGACGGGAATAAGATCTGTACCCCTGGGCGAAAAGCCTCAATCGTAAGCGGCACATTTTCGTTCAACTTAAGCAGTTGTTTCAAAATGAGCACACGACGCAAACGATCCAAATCTTTCTGTGTGCCCAGCATAATCGTCCATTGTTCAGGGTGCCCCTGATTATCATACTTATTCAAATTCCAAAGCAATGATTCCTGTTGACTCACAGCAACCACGGTATCCCGTGCCACACAAAGTGGCACAGTAAACACCAACCCACCCCGCGCCTCCTGGCCAAGCCTAAAGGTAAGGGTCGAAACATACTCACTTTTTTCCATTGCAGGCGTAGATATGCCGTTCAAAAACCTCTGATCAAATAACTGGCTCTGATCTTCGCTGGATGGCGCTACAAAATACAAAACTTTACTCGGATCAATTTCCTGTTCAAACTTCAGCTTGCCAATAATTTCGTAAATCATCCTGCGCACCAAAACATCTTCACCAGCAACGCGACCTTCTAAAATGCTAAAAAACGGTTCCTGGCGCCGAAAGGTCAAATCCATGTTGACATGCTCAGTCACCCTGTTGACCAGAGTCTTCAGCTCTTCATTTTCCTTAATAAAGTTCAAATCCCACACATCGTCATCGCGCACCCGATAGCCATTGCGAAATAAATGGGTATCAAATCGGTTGAACAAATCCGAATCTTTTGGAATCAAATAACTAAAACTGCGATCTTCCAAAGGCACAATATGTGGCGTAATAACCACAATCACTTCACGCTGCTCGCGATCAACCTGCTCGCGAGAAACCAAACGGCCCAACAACGGAATGCGCGACAAAAAGGGCAACCCCACCCGCCGATCTGACTTTGATGTAGACAACAGACCCCCAATAATAAAGGGTGTCCCTTCGGCCACACGCACAAAAGTTTCTACCGTGCGATTGTCCACCACAGGTGCAAATGCCACCTGATTGCTCCCGCCTGCACTTTGGTTCGACGATTCTGAAATAGAACTGATAATCGTTTCAATCTGCATCGTCACTTCTTCACCACCGGGTGAAATGCGAGGGCGCAAATTGAGCACAATGCCAATGGGAAAATACTCCACCGAACTACTCGTCGAAGATGCCGTCGTCGTAGACCTGACCACAGGCACCTGTTGCCCCACCTGAATACGCGCTTGCCGATCATTTAAGACCAATACCGACGGGCTTGAAAGCACCTCGGCCTTGCCCGATTGGGCCAGCGCTTCTAACTTGCCCTTAAACGACAAGAAATCGGTGAACCCATTGCGCGAAAACAAAAATGTAAACGGCAAATCAGACCCATTGCTCGCCCGTTCGAAGCTCGTTTCTACATTTTTCTGCGATCCAGAAAACTCAACACCCAAGTCGCGTAATGTGTTCGTATTCAACTCAATAACCAACGCTTCAATCACAATTTGCTGTGCTGCTACATCAATTTGTGTTTGGATCACATTCACCAATTTTTCTAAAGACTCGGGGGCATTTTGATCATACACCAACAACAAGCGTTCTTCGGGTGCGCCCGCTGTGGTGCTGTGCAAATACGTACCCCCCAATTCTGGCGCACCACTAATGCCACCGCGTCCACCCGCCGAAGGTCTGGTTGCCACAGCGGTCGTTCGGGTTGCAGGTACATCCATCAAGCTTGTTTTACTCGCTTTGCCCACATCAATCACCATCGGCAAATTGTCACTTTGCCCAACACCAGCATTACTGATAGAACTTCCAGTAGCAGAACGCCCAACCACTGCTGTAGGTACCTCCAAAGACATTGTGTTATACCCCAACGCTTTTAACAACAAAACAGCCCGATCCGCTTCCATATGCCCCAACCGAATCATCTCATACCCCAGCTCAGGTTTCTGATTCTTCGAATCCTGCTGAAGTTTCGCAGCCATCAATTGCATCTGTCGTTTAATATGTGTCACATCACTCGATGCGCGTGTTGCCCCCAATGAATCGGGTTCGGCAAACAAGGCCACATCAAACCCACCAGAAATACCACGCACAATGGCCAATCCAATCACTTTCTCCAAATTGCGACCTTGTGCAGGTGCCACATACATGCGTGTTTCCGACACCCCACCTTGCCCCAGCAAACTGTTGCCACCCTGCAATTCAGGTCGCGGTTGATACCCCATCCCCATCAGCACACGCAACGCCACCGCATCTAAAAATTGCCGTGTGCCAGGCAACGACTTGGCGGGCGATTCAAAAAATTCTATCACAGAATTACTTGATAGGCTCTGAGAATCTCCACCCAGATTATATTGTGCCCCCACATCACTGCAAAAAACAACAACACAGACAACCAAAAACCCACACCATTTCATACGTATCTTCCTCTCCAAAAACATATCACCACAAACAAGCAAATCATGAAATAACCCAACCCCACTCACAAACAACCCTCAGTCTTATTTTTCCTTCAAACAGAACGATAGAAAAATAAGTCATCTCACCAAAGGAGCCCCACACGGCCCATCAATTTTATTCCTTCTTCCCTTCAGGGAGGCGGGTTAGGAAGGTAGGTGCACATCGCCAAATAATATACCCCAAAACCAAGCCCGTCAAGTATTTATATATTACAAAACCCCTCACCGATTCGCTCAGTGAAGGGCTTTTCTTAATGAAGTATGACAGCGATTATCCGTCATGATCCCACGGAATAGCCCAGTCATTTTTAGACAGTTGCAAACTATGAACATCGCACCTGTATGCTTCCTAATTTCGGCCACAACAGCAGTCTAAAACAACACCATCTGCCCAACCTTCGTATGTTTACGCTCCAACGCCAACAACTTCGCCTTCACATCCACCCCACCCGCATACCCCGTCAAAGCACCCGAAGCCCCCACCACACGATGACACGGCACAATGATCGAAATCGGATTGTTCCCATTGGCCGCACCCACCGCTTGCGCCATTTTCGGATCCCCCAATGTCCGTGCCAAATCACCATAACTTCTCGTTTCGCCATACGGAATCTCCAGCAACTGTGCCCACACCCGCTTTTGAAAATCCGTCCCCTGCAAATCCAACGGCACATCAAATATCGTGCGATCACCTTCAAAATATTCACCCAACTGTCTTTCCGCCGCCACAATTATCGGATGTGTCTCACCCACCCCAACCGCATCCAAAACATCCCCAATCAACTGACGATGCGGCTCCCACAACACCGCTTGCAAACCTGCATCCGATGCCAAAAGTGTTGTAATCCCTACCGGGCTATCGATATCTTTCCGCACAGTCTTACCATGCAACTGTTTTAACATCTTCCCATCAAACATAATCCCCACTCCTTACGTCACCTCTAACCTCATGTCAAGTAATCGATCAAACTAACCATAAATCGCAAAAATCAACCCATTACAAAAACAACCATCGACCTCCCCCTTTTCAAAGGGGGACACAGGGGGATTTCTCAGCAATCACCGATTTCCCATTCAAGCTGACGCACCCAATCACCCGTGCACAATAACTTGTCTACAGTCTCCTACCGCTCTAATATACTCAAAAAAAACCGGAGCGTGGACCCCTACGTCCATCACCCCGGTTTATCTCGATTTTACCTTTGACGTTCCCCTATCCCCTGCCCCTACACCGTCTCCACAATTAAATCCCGATCAATCTCCACGCCCAATCCCGCCCCTTGTGGCAATGGTACACATCCATCGTCTTCAACAACCAACGGATTAATCAAAGCCGAAAACCCATGCCGATAATCACCAATGGGAGGATCGTGCAACAATTCCAAATACGGCGCATGATCCCACGACGCCACCAAATGCGCATGCGCAACCGTGCCCAACTGACGCCCTCCATGATGGGGTGCAATCTGCTTGCCAAACAATTCGGCCAACGTGCCAATCTTAAGCAAATCGGTCAACCCACCATTCACCATTCCCTCAGGTTGCAACAAATCATACACATCCTGCTTCACCATTTGCACAAATTCATGCAATCCCCTGTTGTTTTCACCCCCAGCAATGGCCATATCCACTTCACCATTCAACCGCGCCAAATCATCAAATGCATAACGCGGCAACGGTTCTTCCAACCAGCCACACCCCAAATCTTGCAATGCCCGCGCCGTATCTAATGCCCGTCTATAATCCCACAACACACCCGGCTGCCAACCCGTCGCCGACTGTGCCTGATTGGCGTCCACCAACAAATCCATCCCATCACCCACCGCCTTGCGCACCATCTCCACCGTGCGAATATCTTCAGCCATCGTCTCATGATGAATACGCAACTTGATCGCCTGCCATCCTTGGGCCTGTAGTGCCACGGCCAATTCCGCACGTTCTTCAGGGGTCGAAAGCCGCACCATACTCGCATAAGCTGGAATGCGATCTCGCCCACCGCCCCACAGCTTATACAGCGGTTGACCACACACCTTTCCTATCACATCCCACAATGCAATATCAATACCTGCACACCCCTTATAACTCCCTCCCCGCGCATAATAACCCAACACCTTTAAATGCCGCTCGGTATCAAACGGATCTTGCCCCACCAAATGCTGCTTCAAAGCAGGCAACAACTCGCGCGACACCCCAGGCCCAATGCCTGTCACACCCTGATCGGTATGCACCTCCACCACCGAACCGCCCCCCCGCTGCATCTTCATCTGCCCACCCACATTCCAAGCAGGC
>JBLHJX010000132.1:0-14528 GCA_047619225.1 Candidatus Latescibacterota bacterium | reverse complement strand
CCCAACACTGCGTGTTTAGACGCCACATAACCCGTGTGTAACGGCACGCCAATCTTGCCCTGAATAGACGAAATCGCCACAATCATGCCACCCACTTTTTTCAACTCTGGCAACACCGCGTGTACCCCATTCACCACACCCAAATAATTCGTTTCCATCAGCTTTCGAAACACCGCCACATCTTCAATATCTTCAAACCGCGCCCACATACTGATGCCCGCATTGGCCATCAAATAATCCACCCGTCCAAATTCTGCCACCGCCGTGGTCACCAATCGTTTGCAATCGTCCACCACCGTCACATCCCCCACCACCGTCACCACACGCACCCCCAAGGACCGGCACCGCTGTGCCGTCTCCACCAATTTCTCTTCGCGCCGAGCAAACAAGGCCAACTGCACCCCTGCCTTGGCCAATTCTTCGGCCAACACCGCGCCCAACCCCGACGACGCACCCGTTACGATTGCTACTTTGTCTTGAAACAAAACACCTCCAATAATTTTTTACGTTTTACTTTCAGCCCCACACGGCCCATTGCCAATGGCAAAAATATTATTCGGATCCATTGCCAACTTCACTTTGCGTAACACCTCAAGACTATTCTCCGTTTGAATCTGTGGTAAAAAACTTTGCCGAATCTTGCCAATGCCGTGGTGGTGCGACAATGACCCGCCATTGTCCAAAATCACTTGGCGAAGCTTGTGTTCAATTTTGTGATAAATCTCATCCGCCTTATCCAACCCTTGCCCACTAAAACCCATTGTAAAATAAATACAAACACCCGTGTGATAGGTTTGTGTCACCCGATAAGCCAAATACGGTTTGCCTGGCACACCGTGTTTTTCACACGCCTCAAACAACGTCTTTTCAACTGCCTGAATGACATTCAAAATGTTCGTCCAAGGAACAGACGTTTCAAACGTTTCACCCAAAATATGAAACTGATTAAAAAAGTCGCGAATATACGCAATCCCAAAAGTCAGCATATACCCCCGCTTGCCATTACTCGCCCCGCCCGACATGCCACCAAACTGTTTCGCCAATGAAAAAATTGTCTTGTTTTGTTGCACCACTTCTTGTTGTGTGCCTTCCATTACAATCGTACACGCTACCATTTTTTTTGTGTCAAATCCTTTTATAGACGTCAGCACAAACTGCTGGATTTTTCGCTCAACCTTCTTCAATCCCTCATATGCAGGTTTTAAAGCCTGACCAAATCGAAACTCATTGTTATTCACCAATCGAATACTGGCCGGAATTTGCCCCGTTTGCCGCAACGCCTTCAAAAACTTCACGCCATTTTCAAATTGCGGAAACACCAATGATCCAAATTTGCGCACCTGAGGCAACTTGTTAACTTTCATCACAGCCTTCGTAATAATGCCAAAGTTCCCTTCACTCCCAAATAAAAACGCACGCGGCGGCACACCCGCTGCGTTTCGCGGGGTGGCGTGTTTGGTCTCTACATCACCCGTAGGCGTAATCAATGTCGCTTCCAAAACAATATCTTCAATGTTGCCGTATCGGTTCTTCTTCATCCCACTGGCATTGGTCGCAATCCACCCACCCAAGGTTGAAAACTCCAAACTGTCTGGATCGTGACCCGACGTATACCCCTTGGCATTTAAAGCATTCTCCAACTGCTTGCCCGAAATACCCGCCTCCACACACGCCTGAAAATTCTCTTCGTCTAACCACACGATCGCTTTCATTCGGCGCATATCCACAGACGCAACCATTCGCGTCTCCGCTGTCGGAATGGCCAATGCGCCACTCACATTGGTGCCTCCTCCATAAGGTACTAACACCACACCGTGTTCATTGGCCAACTGAATAACCTTCTGCACATCCGCTTCATTCTCAGGATACAACACCACATCCACCAACCGCTCCGGTGGACGATCGTACAAGACCCGATAAATTTCGTCCACACTCAATTGACCGTGGCTGTGAACCAAACGGTCTGGGTCCACCTGCGAGACCTGATTGTCATTGAGCGCATCTTTTATCGCCGCCAAAAAATCTTCATTTTGCAAAGGTGCGGGCAAGTTCTCGTGCTTTACCTCTTGACCCATATCTTCAGGCCGAATGGGTATTTGCAAGATCTCCTCAACAAACGGAATAAAATAAGGCATATCGAACCCACAAATTGGATATCGGTCGCCCGTCACCCGCACCGTGCGATCATTGACAAACTCAAACCGCGTATCGGTATACCCCCACTTGTGTGCAAACTGTTCCCCTTCCGAGCGGTCAAAAAACGCAACATCCTCGGCACGTGCACGTTTGGCAAAGCCCAATACAACAAATACGCCGATAAAGAAAAACACCAACTCAATCATTGAACCTATCTCCTCACCTGATACATTTCATCTGTGTGTATCCGTGTCCATCTGTGGTTGCATTCTTAGATTTTTTCAGGATTCAACAAAGAGGTAATATGCATCGCTTGAAACAACGCTGCGGCCTCAGCCTGAATGCGCAAAGAACCACGCTTGGGCATCAGCGTCGTCTCTCCCAACATAGGAGGACAAATGACGGCCTCTACGGTGCCTGGATTAATATTCAAATTGCCCTTGGGGCAACGCTGCCACAAACTGTGGGTGCCACGAAACGCCACAGGAATAATCACCACATCTTGTGGCAACTTGGCGAACAACGCATATTGCAAAGGAAACAATTGAATATCAAATGACGCCGTGGTGCCCATGGGGTAAATCAACCCAGGACGCTCAAACATCGCCTCCAACATACGGGGTGTAGAATGCCCCGCACCGTCCAAACTCTCGCGTGTCACATTGCCATCCAACTCTTCAAACATCCGATCATATTCTTCAGGCGTCATCCCAAACACCGTCATCTCGCGCGACCCCATTTTAAAGCTTGTCGCTTTAGACAACCCCCTGCGCGCCAAGATCACAAACGGCTCGGGTTTCTCCCATCCAATCGCCTCCAACAATTGCGGCGACTGCCAAACTGGAAACGAAATCAAATGCTCCACCAAACTTTGGTGTGTCGGCAAAAATAAAATTTTGTGCTTGCCATTACCCAAATCCATTGCCTTAGCGACAGGCGCAAACAAGGGGTCGATCGTAACCTTCACATCAATATCCAAACACGCCTTGGTTGCCTCAGACCACGCACCCCAAAGCTGCCACGCTTTTTCATAACGTTCGGGCACCGGCACTTGTGCACGGTCTAACCGCTTGCGTTTGCGACCCAATTGCCAACACAAACGCGCCCATTTCAGCAACCGCCATTTGCGCTTTAAAGATGACCACTCGGCCGTTTTACCCACATGTGGATAATCGACAAACCGTCCTTTGGCCTGGCCGGTCAACAGCGGCGGCAATACCATATGTCCTGTAGATACAGCATTCACCCGAGTAACAATGCGGGTGGCCACATCAATCATATCGCGTGTCAAATAACTATAAGGCTGCCCATACCAATACAATTTGGGGCGCAACTTTGTGGGGTCTTCTTGATGGGCTTGCAAAAACTCAACCAACATCGCGCTCAAACGATACACATCTTCTGTCACCTCTTTTAACCTGATACCCAATGCCTCGACCGCCACATCTCCCTCAACAATCACCTTCCAAACCGACACACCAAACCAACCAAAATTGGTCAAATAATTATACCGTGTAGACAACAACCCACCCGCCGCAATTAAATCTAAGGTGCGTTGTGCCACATCTTGCAACAAATCCCGCAACGAGCCTTCAACTGTTTCATCATCCAACGTATACGTATAAGCTTCAGCCCAACGTGGGTCTGCCACCACTTCTACCTTGGCCAAAGCTTCGGCCACGGCCTGTGCGTGCGACATAGGCACCTGCGTAATATTCACCTTGGCCAAAGCTTCTTCCGCCGCTCCGGGTGTGTGTAATTCACCCTTTGTCAAAGCCTCGAGATAAAACGATTGATACAACTTCAAAAAAGCCTGTCCATCCCCAACACCGCGTTTAACAAACTGCTGCTTGAGTTGCAAATAGATCCGATTACCCGCGTGATACCGTGGCACCAAATGGGCAAAAGGCGCATATGCCTCTGCCAAACGCGCATCTCGAATGGGCGGCAAACCAAGATAAATAGCGCCCACCAACTTTGCTCGAAACTGTAAGGCCTCAATACCAATTGACCCCGACACAACTTGGCTTTTGGGCCAAATCAACGTATCGGGGTCAAGATCATCAAAATAACCGTCGTGGCGCACAGCCTCCAACAGATGCTGTACAGATGCATCATACAAAGTCAGCATCTGATCGACATCATCAAGCAAAACCTCATATAAGGGTCGATCATCTGATGCTTGTTTTGCCATAAAAACACCTACGTTTCATGGTTTTTTTATTACACGACAATGCCAGAAACTCACCCATCACTTACAACCCACCTTCAAAGACAGAGCAATTGTCCATTGCCTTTCTATTCGGCAAATTTTAGTACATGTCGCTTAAGGCCCGGAATGTGAATATCTTGAATATAGGTTGCCCAATCAATTCTCAACACATCACAATTAAAAATCTCACGATCCTCAGCATCCATACCCTCAAACAATTTTTGCATATGATCTGTCTGAAATTCACAGGCCAATTGCACATAGGTACTATAAATTTCGCTCAAAGCACGCGCATTATCCAATGTGGCATCCAGCAAAGACAACTGCCGCTTCAATTTCTTCAATCGGCCAATAGACACACGATCCAATAACCACTTCAATGTTTTAACGGGCAACTGATAACGATACTTAAGCCGGCGGTGAAAAGTCTCTAAGCTTGGATATTTCCACGGTTTCACCAAAATGGGCCGCCCCTTGCGATCAAGCATAGGATTCTTGAGGAAATATTCATAAACCAATCGCACCATATCACCCAATAGCATCGGGTTTTGGTCGCCCGTACACACATGATATACTTTAACATCTGGTTCTGCTTTCACCGTAGGCAAAACCCCAAGAATCACATTCACAATAATATCAACCGGAATGACATCAAAAATGACATCAGGTCGAGCCGGAAAATCAACCAGCCGCCCCTTGCCATAATGCGCAATCAACGGATCGGCCACCTTTAAACCATCTAACCACCCAGGCTCAGGATCGGCCAAACTGCTCTCAATAACCGATGGACGCACAATGACCACAGGCAAATCACCCCGTGTTTTCACAATCATGCGCTCACCCATCGCTTTTGTCATGGTATAACTATCGTGCCAACCCAATTCTCGAGCCCGTTCAAAACCCCGCGCAACCAATCGCTCGCGTTTCCAACGTTGGCGCAAAGCCTCAACTTGATGCGTTCTGCGATGTTCGGTCACCCGCTTACCACGATCTTGTTTATCGAGAAATCGGTGAAACCCTGCAACCCGATCCGGTTCTTGAGAATCGGCCTCAACTTTATCGCAATAGCGCAGAACGGTTGCTATTTCCTTTTCCAAATCAAATTCGATATTCGGCGTTTTACCTATCACCTGCGCCACAGCAGAGTTTGGAACAGGCGTTTCTTCTTTAATTTTCCCAGTGCGTTGCCCACTCACATAAGCCGTGGATACATGAATCAATGTGGCATTTTGGCATGCTTTTGCAAATTCAACAATGCGCATGGGGCCAAGCGTGTTTTGAGTCAACGCCACATCCAAAGGTTCATCAAACACAACCGTTGCGGCACAATTGATCACAATATCCACTTCACGCGTCAACAAACTATATGTCTCATCATCCATGCCCAAACGATCTTGCGTCAAGTCGCTGGAAACCGCCACGAGTTTTTCACGCACCAAAGTATCAAAACCATCTCCCAACGCTTGGCGCAATGAGCCAAACGCATTGGCCTGAATAATTTCGCGCTCCAATCGCTCTTGAGGCGCCACCACCTTGCCAGAAGTACGCGATCGGGGGCGAATCATGAGATATATGCGTTCTACATCAGGGGCATGGCGCAGAATTTTTTCAACGACCCCTTTGGCCAAAAATCCGGTAGCGCCCGTTATAAAAAATACTTTGCGGTTCAGAAATGGGATAATCCGGCTCATAAAACGCAATAATCCTTCAAACAAAAGTTAAAAATGGGTGATATCAAAGTCGTGTAATTAAACGCCCCGATTGAAATTCTGTCAACCCATTTCTATACCACAACATTTCGTGTAAACCCATTCAAAAAAATGAGGTTGACAAAAAATAGGCCAACACCTATCTTCTTCATCTTCAGCCTGATACAGCAATCTATTGCTTTCTTTTGAACAACTAAAATGCATACTAGAAATGGAGCTACCGTGGCACGAACATTACTGATAATCAAACCCGATGCCGTCGCCAAAAATGTCATTGGCGCCATCATCCAACGTCTTGAAGAAAAATCTTTTGGTATCATCGAACTCCAAAAAATGCATCTGACCCGAGCCCAAGCCTCAGAATTTTATGCGGTTCATCGCGAGCGGCCCTTTTATCACGAACTTGTTGATTTTATGACATCTGGACCGTGTGTACCTATCGTACTTGAAAGAGATGATGCCGTCACTTTCTTGCGCGAAACCATTGGCAGCACCAACCCCGAAGAAGCCGCTGAAGGTACCATTCGCAAAGACTTTGCCACAAATATTCAAAATAACGCTGTTCACGCCTCCGACTCGTCCGAAAATGCAGCCCATGAAATTGCTTTCTTTTTCGGCAAAAGCGCAGTCGGTTAAAACTCACTTCTTCTCTCTTATTTCTCTTATTGCCCTATGAAAATCGACCTGCGCGAGTTACACGATGGCGAAAACATCTTCGACTTTGATGAAAAGCCCGAAGATCTTCATATCCAAGATGGCGGCCTACCATTTGATGGCACCATTCAATCTCGGTTAACGATCCAAAAAATAGGTGACTCCATCACCGTCAAAGGGGAAAGCACCTGCCAAATTAGACCCGAATGTGCCCGGTGTTTAGAACCCGTTGCATTTCCCATTCAGGTGAGCTATACCTTTGTCCTTCAAAAGGGCGAACCCCAATACCAAGATGAAGACGACGATGAGACCCTTATCTACTTAAACGAAGGACCCGACGAAATTGATTTAGGCCATGAAGTAAAAGACTACATCCTTTTAGAATTGCCCATGATCCCAACCTGTGCCGAGTCACCCACTGGGCCTTGTGAAAAATACGACCAAGATCCCATCGATATTTTAGAAGCAGACAAGCAAGAGCGTCTCGACCCACGTTGGGACACCCTAAGAGCACTTAAGAACCAACAAAAAGAAACTTAAAAACGGTAAGAAGCAAGAGGTTAAATCTTTCAGGTCTCACCGTCTTTAAACAAAAACACGGCACGCAAACGTTAATAAATAATAGTAAGGAGATTCCCCATGGCACATCCAAAACGCCGCAGTTCAAATTCTCGCACAGGCAAACGCCGCACCCACTGGAACTTGAAACGTCCAAATTCCAATGGATGCCCCAATTGTGGGCAACAAAAACTATCGCACCGCGTTTGTGGCAATTGTGGTTATTACAACGGGCGCGCTGTCGTTGCAGAAACCGATGGCATCTAGTCTCATACCTGCAATTTTAGTGGCTCATATTTAAATCGGTGCTTATGCAAAAACTTTTCCAAGCGGCCATTACGGGCATCGCACACTACCTGCCCGAAGACCGTTTAACCAATGCCGACCTTGAAAAAATGGTCGATACCTCAGACGAGTGGATCACCTCGCGTACAGGCATTAAAGAGCGCCGTATCCTTGGCAAAGGTCTTGGCACCTCTTATATGGGCACAAAAGCCTTAGAAACACTTCTTCAAAAAAAGGGTTTGGATGCCAAAGAGATAGACCTCATTGTTGTGGCCACCATCACACCCGATATGCTTTTCCCAGCCACAGCCTGTCTCATCCAAAACCAAATTGGCGCCACAAATGCTTGGGCATTTGACTTGTCTGCTGCCTGCAGCGGGTTTCTTTATGCACTTATTGTAGGTGCACAATTTATAGAAACCGGAGCCCACAAAAAAGTCATTGTCATTGGTGCAGATAAAATGAGCAGCATCATGGATTATACCAACCGCGATACGTGTGTGCTTTTTGGCGATGGGGCTGGTGTCGTTCTGCTTGAACCAGCCGAAGAAGGTATGGGATTGCAAGACTTTGTGTTGCACGCAGACGGATCTGGCGTTGAACATTTACGCCAACCTGGCGGTGGCAGTTTACATCCGTCAACACACGAGACCATAGACCAAAAACTACATTTTATTCATCAAGACGGCCGTGAAGTTTTTAAATTTGCTGTACCTCGGATGGCAGAGGTCTCGGCCCAAATACTCGAGCGCAATGGTTTAACAGGCCAAGACATTGCGCTTTTTGTGCCTCATCAAGCCAACAAACGCATCATTGATGCCTGCATCAAACGCACCGATCTGCCTCCAGACCGTGTTGTCATCAACATAGACCGATATGCCAACACCTCAGCAGGCACCATCCCCATAGGTTTGTCCGAAGCCGTCGACCACGGTCGTGTTAAACGGGGAGACAAAGTGCTCTTGGCCAGTGCCGGTGCCGGTTATACCTGGGGCAGCGCACTTTTGACGTGGGCATATTAAACATGTCACTTGCATTCTTATTTCCTGGCCAAGGTTCACAATTTGTAGGCATGGGCCACGACCTCTATCAAACATTTCCTGAGGCACGTGCCGTTTTTGAACAGGCCGACCGTGTGCTCGACATCGAAATCAAAACCTTTTGTTTCGATGGCCCAGAAGACTCGCTCAAACAAACGGCCATCACCCAACCCGCAATTTTCACCCACAGTGTGGCGGCTTTTGAAGTCTTAAAAGCGCACAACCACGCACCCAGCATGGTTGCAGGACACAGTGTTGGCGAATTGGCCGCCTTAGTCGCCGCAGGCGTTATGACACTCGAAGACGGTTTTCGTGTGGTGTGTGTACGCGGGCAAGCGATGCAAGCCGCTGGTAAAACGCGGCAAGGCACAATGGCAGCCATCATTGGCTTAGAAGACGATGTCATTACCCAATTGTGCAACAGCATTGCCAAAGCAGGCCAAGTTACGCCCGCCAACTTTAATTGCCCAGGTCAAGTCGTCATCTCTGGTGAAGAGCACGCCGTAAAAAAGGTCATGGAAGCAGCCAAAGAAAAGGGTGCCAAACGTGTCTTACAATTGCCAGTGAGCGGGGCATTTCACTCAGTACTCATGCAGCCCGCTGTAGAAGCCCTTGCCGACATCCTGGATGACGTGCCATTTTCTGAAGCACAAATACCCGTTATACCCAATGTCACAACAGAACCAACACAGGATCCTCAAAAACTCAAAGACCTGCTCATCCAGCAAGTGGTCTCGCCTGTGCGTTGGACACAATCTATGATTGCTTTGGGCAATCAAGGCATCACCCAGGCCTACGAAGTGGGTCCGGGAAGCACTTTAAAAGGCCTCATGCGACGTATCAACAAAGAGATCCCTGTCACAGAAGCCGGCACTGTCGAAGCGATAAACAGTCTTTAACCCGATTCATTCATAATTTTATGCGACTTGAAAATCAAACAGCTATTGTAACAGGTGGTTCCCGTGGCATCGGTGAAGCCATCGCCCTGCGCTTGGCCGACGAAGGTGCCAATGTGGCCGTTTGTGCCAGCAGAAGCATTGAAGGCGCCGAAACCGTTGCCGCCAAAATTCGCGCGAAAGGCCGTGAAGCCATCGCCCTCAAAGCAGATGTCTCCCAGGCTGAAGATGTAAGTGCACTGATCAAACGTGTCATAGATACTTGGGGCAAAGTCGATATATTGGTCAACAACGCAGGCATCACACGCGATAATTTAATCATGCGCATGAAGGATGAAGAGTGGGACGACGTTCTTGATGTCAACCTCAAAGGTGCTTATCGTTGTATCAAAGCCGTCACACGCGCCATGATGAAAGCACGCTCAGGTCGCATCATTAATGTATCCTCGGTTGTGGGCCTCATGGGCAATGCCGGACAAATCAATTACGCAGCTTCCAAAGCCGGCCTCATTGGCATCACCAAATCTGCTGCCAAAGAATTGGCATCGCGTAATATCACCGTCAATGCGGTTGCCCCTGGTTTTATTCCAACCGACATGACATCAGAACTAACCGACGATATAAAAACCAAACTCATCGAACTCATTCCATTGGGCACGCTCGGCAAACCCGAAGACATTGCCGCCGCAGTGGCCTTTCTTGCATCACCAGATGCAAATTATATCACTGGCCAAGTCATTGTCGTAGATGGTGGCATGGTTATGTAACAACCACGCAGACAACAAAGATTGCTTCTCAACCAAGGAGACATAACATGGCTGACGAAATTCAACAAAAAGTCATCGATTTAATTGTAGATCAACTCGGTGTAGATGCAGACAGTGTCAAAGAAGATGCCCATTTCATCGACGATTTAGGTGCCGATTCCCTCGACACAGTTGAACTGGTCATGGCATTTGAGGAAGAATTTGACATCGAAATCCCCGACGAAGATGCCGAAAAGCTCGAAACAGTTGGCGATGCCATCAAATACCTAAACGACCACAAAAATTAAATTCTACCATCACGTTTAAAGAGAGGAAAAACACCCTATTTTCCTCTCTTTCTTTGGTATTTTAGTGTAGCATACTGCTACTCATGGGTCCCCCAGACATTGAGGGAGAGAAATCGTGCATAGAGACCGCAGAATCGTTATCACCGGTTTGGGCACCTTGGCCCCCAACGGAAACACCACCAAAGCCTATTGGGAAGCATTGTGCAATGGTCAAACAGGGGTCGATTTTATCACCAAATTTGATGCATCCGATTTTCGGGTTAAATTTGCTGCTGAAATCAAAGGTTTCGACGCCGAAAGATATGGCATCGACCGACGCAACCAACGGCGTATGGACCTGTTCACACAATATGCCGTCGCATCATCTGTTATGGCCGCCGAAGATGCAGGCTTAGACATGAATAATGAAGATGCCGACCGCGTAGGTGTTGTTTTTGGTTCTGGCATCGGCGGCATCAAAACCTTTGAAGATCAACACAATGCCTATCTCAAAGGCGGTTCTCGCCGCATCAGTCCGCTCTTTGTACCTATGATGATCGCCGATATGACTGCCGGACAAGTCTCCATAGCACTCGGAGCAAAAGGGCCAAACTACACAACCGTTACCGCATGTGCCTCAGCCGCCCACGCCATTGGCAATGCTGCCCGTGAAATCTGGGACGACGAAGCCGATATTATGATCACCGGCGGTGCCGAAGCAGCCATCACCGAAATGTCGGTTGGCGGTTTTGCCTCTGCGCGTACACTCTCTACCCGCAACGATGACCCCAAAAGTGCCAGCCGTCCCTTTGATGCCAACCGCGATGGTTTTGTCATTGGCGAAGGTAGCGGTACGTTGATACTGGAAGAGCTCGAGCATGCCAAAAAACGGGGTGCGCGTATTTATGCAGAAATCATTGGCACCGGCTTTACGGGTGATGCCTACCACATCACAGATATGGCTCCCGGTGGCGAAGGCGGTGCACGCGCAATGAAACGCGCGCTCAAACAAGCCAATTTGAACCCCGAAGATGTTTCATACATCAACGCCCATGGCACATCCACACCCGTTGGTGATCCTGGCGAAACAGCGGCCATCAAATCTGTTTTTGGTGACCATGTCCACAAATTGGCCGTCAGTTCTACCAAATCTATGACGGGGCATCTCTTGGGTGCATCAGGCGCCATAGAAACCATCGCTGCCACCTTAGCTGTATATCACAACATTGTTCCTCCCACCATCAACTACGAAACACCAGATCCTGAATGCGACCTTGATTACGTACCCAATGAAGCGCGCGAAATGCCTGTTGAAATTGCCATTAACAATTCCTTTGGTTTTGGTGGACACAACGCTGTGGTCATCATGAAAAAATTTAAATAGTCCCAATCAAGTTATCCTAATCCCCTGGAGACTTCGTCATCGGGCTTGGCACATTTTTAAACATATTCAAACGCTGGACACGTTCAGTAGGCAATCGAACACGCCCACTGGAAGAGCTCCAAACCAAACTTCAGTACACATTCTCCAATACCGACCTCTTGGTTCAGGCATTGAAACACCGTTCGTATGTCTATGCGGCAGAAGAAAGCAGCATCACATCCAACGAACGCCTTGAATTTTTGGGTGATGCCGTTCTCGATTTGATCGTAACGGAATATCTCTATCAAAAATTCCCTAAAAAACATGAAGGGGAACTTACCCAAATCAAATCCTTACTCGTGAGCAAAGTGGTGCTGGCCGAACGCAGCAACGAGTTTGGTTTGGGTGAATTTCTTCTCTTAAGCAAAGAAGAAACACAAGCCGGAGGACGCAACCGCACCTCCATCATTGGCGATGCTTTTGAAGCCCTCTTGGGTGCCGTCTATCTCGATGGCGGTTTAGAAGTTGCCCGCAATTTCGTCGAACGCATCATTCTTGCATTTAGCGACGAAATCCTCTCCAACAACTCCTACCTCAATTTCAAGAGCGTGCTGCTTGAACATACCCAAAGCGAAGGCCAAGGTCATCCGCGTTATTTGGTCAACGCAGAAGAAGGTCCAGACCATCGAAAAATGTTTTCCGTTGAAGTGCTCATTAGCGGATCTCCCCTCGGTGTGGGCCAAGGCCGTAGCAAAAAAGAAGCACAACAAATGGCCGCCAAAGACGCACTCGAACACTTGGGTTTAAATTGAGCGAGAACACACCAACCCAACATCCCTGGCGTTTCCTCAACACACAAGAGGGAAACGCCTTTTTTAATATGGCAACCGATGAAGCGCTCGTACAGTCTGTTGCCAACGGAGGCCCTCCCATATTTCGGATCTATGCGTGGTCGCCTCCAGCTGTCTCTTTTGGTTATGCCCAACACATCGATCGCGAAATTGACCTTCAAAAATGCCGCGATCAAAACATCCATATTGTCCGCCGTGCAACAGGCGGTCGTGCCGTATTACACTGGAACGAACTCACCTACAGCGTCATCTGTCACAAAGACGACCCCACCGTAGGGGGATCCATTCAAGATGCCTATCGCAAAATCAGCCTCGCCCTCATGACGGGGGTCAAACACCTAGGCGCAAACGTCTCATTTGAATCTCACAGACACAAACAACCCAGCCCACGCGGAAAAGAACTCACCGCCCCCTGTTTTACCAGCACCGCCCAACACGAAGTTACGCTCAACAACCGCAAACTCATCGGCAGTGCCCAACAACGTATCGGCCAAACCCTCTTACAACACGGCTCTCTCCTATTGGGCCCAGAACACAAACAAATCGTCACCCTCTTTCCCAATGGCAAAGAAAAACTACGCGACCGTTTCACCCAAGAACTCAACACCCACACCATCTCACTCTCCGAAGCCCTCAACCACCCCATCGACTTTACAACCACCGCCCAAGCCCTACGCAAAAGCTGGGCCGAGTCCTTCCCTCACATAACCCTAACCGATACAGATTTATCGCCCGAAGAGTTAACCGAAACCAACCGCCTCACCTCCGAAAAATATGCAACCGATACCTGGAATTTTAAACGCTGATATCTCCTCCGAGCCCATGAAAACCATCACCTGGACATCCCACCCCCTAAAAAACGAACCACGCCCAAAATCCGCGTGTCTCATCTTCATTATCCTAACCACATCCTTCATCATCGGCTGGAGCTTCCAAAGCAACATATTCGCAGGTCTATCTTTTACCTTGCTCACAGCCGCCATGTCCCGTTACTTTCTCCCCACACACTACACCCTGGATGAAACAAGCATCACCATTTCTCACATTGGCCATCGCCGAACATTTGCCTGGCCACAGTTCGTCCGTGCCGACCAACACCCCGATGGCATCTTTTTAAGCCCATTCACCCAACCCCATCGGCTCGACACCTTCAGAGGACAATTTCTCAAAACAGGCCCCCAAACCAACGAGATCTTTCATGTCGTCCAACAACACCTCCAAAACAACCCGCTTTAAGAGTTGGTGGGATCACGCATTTGCCGTCTCACCGCCCGAACAAGCGATCACCCAAGACGACGAAACCCTCGCCCAAAAAGTTGCCACTTTCGTTGTCGGCAGAAACCTCTCAGCCCCTGCCATCATGATGTTAGAAACTGGGCGCCCACTTAACTATATCGGCAGCCAATTTTTAGTCTTTCTATCGCCCTTCATATCCATTATCTTCTCCAACAACAAAGAATTCGCCCGTTTTACCCAATTCATAGAAAAACGCGACAGCATTTCCTGTATCATCAAACACATCGAAACATTGGAAAATCAACACCATGGATAAGCTCGACGTGATCATAGCCACCGACTGTGGCAGCACCACCACCAAAGCCATTCTCATCGAAAAAAAGGGCGACGTCTACCGCCAAACCTACAGAGGTGAAGCGCCCACAACCGTTGAAGCCCCATATGAAGACGTCACACGAGGTGTACTCAACGCCATACAAGAAATAGAAGAACTGTCAGGCCGAAAAATCCTCGATGGCGAAAACATCATCACGCCAGCCCAAGGCGAAACGGGTG
>JBLHJX010000131.1:0-14670 GCA_047619225.1 Candidatus Latescibacterota bacterium | reverse complement strand
AACGACCGCATTGTTGGGGTAAAAAGGGAATTGAGATTTTAGGTTTGGTGCCGATAGTAAAAAAGCCAATAGGTGAGTGGCTTTCAGCGGATTAAGAATCGGAATCGTGCCTTGTTTTGTGTGGTTTACTGCCTTACCTTGTAAAGGCATTCGTGATAGGTTGTTTCATTAGCGCGTTTGGGGCTACGCTGTGTTGTGAGGAGATTTTGGTATGAGATATTCATTTTTGATGGTTTTGTGTTTTGCAGCTTCATCGATGTGCCTTGATGCTGCTACCGTGGCAAAGGTGAGTGGCAATGACATTTATGTTGATATGGGCAAAAAAAAAGGCGTGCAAATTGGCACCATGGTGAATGTGTATCGCAAAAAAGAAGTGGAATCTGAACATGGATCGATGAAATTTACGACCCAGACTTTTATTGCTCGACTTATTGCCTATAAAGTGGGTGACACGCAGACTGTTGCACGGGTGAAAGAAATGAGTTCTGTGATTGATGGGGATACTCAGAAAGCCATTTTGAAGGGGGATTTGGCAGAACCCTCATTTCTGATATTGGCCGATCAGTTGTTTAAAAGGGATAACACAGAATTGCTGGTTGGTGGCATACCTTCCCTACGGCATATGGCCAGTTTTATCAAACGGTTTGATGCACTCAAAGTGCGTATTGAAGTGCATACCGACTCTGACACCAAGGGTGCAGTTAAATTGTCTCGTGCACAGTCCAAGAGCATTCGCGATTGGTTGGAGGGGGAAGGTGGCGTTAAAAAGGATAGTTTGGTGCCTGTCGGTTATGGTGACCAGAAGCCCATTGCCAGCAACGACAGTAGTGAAGGACAAAAAGCCAATCGGCGTGTGGAAATAGTGATTGAAGACTAAGTCAAAAAACGATTCTTAAGCTTCTGACTTGTGGTTTGCGATCTGAAGATTTTCGGTTGGGTTTTTCATATTAATGATTTAAAAGGTTGTGTTATGGCCCGATTGTTGACATTGTTTTTTATATCTTTCTTGTGCTGGGCCGAAAATGTTGCTGCACAGGAGTTTGTGGTGTTTAAGGTTCATACGCCATTTGATATGGGGCAAGTGATGCCCGATTCGGGGCGTGTGAATGATTTTTATATACGGGTGGGCTTACAGGAAGGCGCTCAGATTGGTACGGTTTTAAATGTTTATCGGGATCGAGAGATTGTTGCCGATATTGGGACATTTAGGGTGACGGATCGCCACTATATTGGGCGGATGCGTGTGATTACGACCAATCAAGAATACTCGGTGGCTCGGGTGGTTGATTTGGCGAATTTTTCGGATCCACATCGTGTGTTGAATGCGGTGGTTATTGGTGATTATGTGCAACCTGTGTTTGTGGTGTCATCTGAAAATTTGTTTGATCAAGGCAGCGGTCGCTTGCGACCCGAAGCGCAAACCGAAATTGCTCGTGCGGCGCGTTTTATTGCGCGATTTCAGCCCATTAAAGTGCGTGTGGAAGGCCATACGGACAATACGGGGGATGAAGATGTCAATATGACTCTGTCGCAAGCGCGCGCAGAGGCCGTGATGCGAACGTTAATTGATGATCATGGTATTGATGAAGAAATTCTGGTCCCGGTGGGTTATGGTGAGGGCAAACCTCTTGCGTCAAATGATACACCCGAAGGCCAGCGCAAAAATCGGCGATTTGAAATTGTGATTGAAAAATGATCACGGAAGGGTGCGGAACCCACCTCGTCTAACCTCAAAAACGGAAGAACACAGAACCATTCCCAGAGTAGCCCCACAAAGCCCCACAAATTAAAAAAAACCGCATTAAAATGCGGTTTTTTTTATGAAAAACGATCAAGACTGGTGTGAGAATGCCGATATCATGAGTATAAAGGAAGGTTTTTACTTACGTCTTGGATGGTATGATATGTTGGATTTATCACGTTTTTCGAATGTTTTGTCTCAGTTTGGTGCGGGTTTTCCTGCCAATAATCTCTTTGGGCAGCAGCCCAAGGCCTCTACTTTGGCGGCACCTAAGGCGCCGGAACCTCAAAATCTGACTGATATTTTGTCTTTGTCGTCGGTAGGGTCAAATAGCCCTGGTGCGTCTTTTGACCGGCAAGACCCCACTGCGGTTGCTGTGAATAAAGATGGGATCTATCGCCCAACGCAAGTACAACAACAATTTAGTTCGAGTTTAAATTTCTCTTTTTCGGCATCTTTAAGTCGGGCAACGGCAATTCAGCGGCCCAATGCATTGGGCGGGTCAATGACACGCTCGAGTGAATCTTCGCAGTTTTCGTATCACTCTCAGGCCTTGTCGGCGAAGCATCGTGTTGGAAATAGTTTTAGTGAAGTGAGGCGTTTTCAGACGGATATGTCTTTTAGCCGAACCCGCACGCTTTCACAGCGCTTGAGCCCCGAAGTGGGTCAAAAGTTAGAATCGACAGGTCGCCAAGTAGCACGCCAATTTGAGATTGAAATTTCATTGGATGCATCATTCTTGCGTCAATTTAATGTTCAGACCGAAGGTTTGGCAGAAGATGAAGGCACTTTGGGCCAATATTTGGACAATACAAGTGGATTGGCATCCAAATCGGGTGAGGCATTGCAGGCCTTTTTTAATGAGGTCGATCAGATTTTGGCCGATACAGAGTCATTTGTGAAAGACACATTGGGTTCCTTTTTGACCGATGTGAAGACTGCTTTTGGTTTGAGTGGGTCTGAGGCCGATGCATTTAAAGATATGGTTGTTGGAGAAGTGACGGCGTTTTTTGAAGATGTCGACGCATTTTTGGGTGAGGCGCGTGAAACCATGTTGGCACCGCCTGCTCCACCACCTCTACCTCCATCTGCACCTGTATCGCCTGAGGGTGAAGCCGTTGTGGGAGATGATGCGGTGACGTTGGTATAAGGGCATATTAGGCAGTGTTAAAAAACACAAAAAAGGGGTTGGCATTATGCCAACCCCTTTTTTGTGTTTAAACGGAAGGTGTATTAGATTTTTATTGGGACCATTTTATGGCCGCGCGCTTGGAATTTTTGACCTGTTAGGAGGCGCGATAACGTGTTGGTTACACGCAAGGTCACTTTGTTTCTGCCGCGTTTGAGCCAGGATGTGTTTCCCTTCCAAATATAAGGCGCCCAAGCACGCACACCCAACGAGTGGCCATTGATTTGCACTTCGACTATGTCATCTATGTCTTTGAGTGCTTTTTCCAAGTCCAATTCGAATTCTTTGGCGCTCGGCAGTGTTCTGAAATTGATTTCTTGGGTAAACGCTACGGTGCCTGCATAAAAGGGCAAGCCGAGTGCATCGAGGTCGTGAAAAACGCCTTTGTCTTTTGGCGCGACGATACGCAAATAGCGGCTGCGCCAAGACTTGACCTGGAAGCGACCAAACAGATAAAGCGCGTCGAGTAAACCTGCGTCTGGCTGATCTGCTTCAACCCGAATGGCAATTACATTTCTGCCTTTGTTGATGCGCCGACCCACGGCACAGGTGATGTTCGATTGGTCGTAGCGAAAGGTGGGGCGAAATGCATTGTTGGGCAGTTTTGATCCGTTAATGTAGATTTGATATTCGCCTTGAATAGCAAGACGGTCCATCACCAAAGCCAGTTTTGTAGGCACGACATCAGCGGCAAATGTGGCGCGATACCAGCAAACAATGGGTAAGGTAAGCTGAGGCATTTCAGGTGCCAATTCGAGGGGCAAATCATAGGTGTCTGGCAGGTCACGCAATTGCTCAATCACGGGTTTTGGATTGACGTCTGCCCAGCGGTTATCCATATAATCGGGTTTGTGCCACCCTTGGCGAACGCCCCGATTTTGCGGGTCGAGCTGCATGCGGAAGTTACTGAGGCGAAGTGCGTTGTCTTCTTCGGGATCTACTTTCCAATTGCCTTTTATATCAAAGCTTAAAGGCGCAACTTCTATTGGTTCTGATATATCTGCTTCTTCGTTTGATAAAACAACCACGTGCGATTGATGATTTGAAAATGTGAGATTGATAACGATTTGATCCCCTAATTGTTCACCTGCAAGCGGGGTACGTTTTCCTGTTTCAAGATCCCAGAGTTCTATTTTGGTATTGCGTTTGAGACTGGGCAATTGAATGCGCGCTGTGGTTGATGTGGTATCTGTATTGGTGAAGAAGTAGAGGTATTGATTGTCATTTATCCGGTGATGATATTGAATTGCACTTGTGTTTTTCCCTTGGGCTTGGATGTGAACCTTTTTAGGGAGCACTTCGTTGAGTTGGTTGTCAAGCATCTCGGAGCCGCGGTTCTTTTCTACAGCACCGCCTGTGCGGATGAGGCTAAAACTGCCGCGTTTTACCAAATGTACCCCTACTTCATGCCCTGTATAATCACGGATCATGCGGCTGGGTTCTACATCGGTTAAGCGAAAACATCCGTCTACGACGGATGTACCTTCTTGAATGTCTTCGATGGGAATGAGGCCCAAAGCAATGATTTGACCGTCTGCATGAATGAAATCTTTGAGGAATTCAAAGACCTCACGTTCGAGATTGGTCATGGGAGGTAATACGAGCACTTTGTATTTGGCTTGCCCTAAATGTACTTCTTTGCCCACAATCTTGGCTTGACTGAGCATGGCAGGGTCTAAGGTATGGAAAGGGCGTTGCATGTCTTCAAGCGCACGGATAATGTATGTCCAATCGGATATGAGGCGCTCAACCAAGGCTTTTTCATCTTTATCTGGGCCAAAGTATTCCCAATCGTTTTCAGGATGGCTCAGGTGGGACCAAAGGCTTGTAATGGGTTCGAGTAAGGCAATATCAACAACGGGTTGGCTATTTGACAGGGCGTAAGACAAGCGTCCAGCATAATCTGCGAGGAGACGGAAGTGTTTCCAATAGGGGTTTTGATGAGATTGGGATGGCGGTGCGCTGTGTTTGCGTAGGCCATTGAGTGTGTAGAAGAACCCATCGGGTGCAAACTGTGTGACCCCTTGTCGGCCGGCTGCATCAATTTGGGCTTTCATATCTTGCAACGTGAGTGCCCAACCTGCATTTCGGAAACACGTGCCTAGAACCGTTTTTGCATCTGTTTGTGCCGCTAAGGAGGAGGCAAACACCGCATTTTGTTGATAGGTTGTTGGGTTGGGTGTAAAACCACGTATTTGATCCACACCAATTTTCTCACCGGTTTTGCCTGTACCTAGAATTGAAATGTTGCTTCGGTGTGCTGTTCGTGAGGCGGGTACGTTGTTGGCATAGTGCAATTTGTGCTGTTTGCTCAAGTTTTGCCATTGGGCAAAGTCGTGCTTTTGCTTGAGTTCACCGATTGTTTGAAAATAATCGTATCGAATGCGTGCCGTATTGGGCCCAAAATTGGTGATGAGGGCTGGCAGGCAAGCCACAATTGAGTAGCTGTTGCGCTCTTTAAAAAAATCAGGCAGAACGGGTGACCATTTGAGTGGGTGTGGCGAGGGATCGGTTTGGTGTGTGAGTATGCCCTTCCACGTTTTACTGACGTGAGTGGCAAATTGATCAAGGTAAGGTTTTAGGGTGATGTTTTGAAGATGCTGGATCGCTTCGGGGTTCAGGCGGTCGATGTGTATGCCTGTTTGGGAATGTGAGGCAATGGGCTCTTGCAAAAACACCAAAACACGCCAGCGCCCTGCGGGTGCTTTCCAATATAAACGACGTGTGGGGGTGTGGGTGGTATATGTGCTGGCATGGTATGCTGGGAGGGTGTCATTTTGAGCAAAATGCGCTTGTTGATGATTGGCACCTAAATAGGTGCGAATATCTTGGGCATCTTCCCACAAACTACGGTCTCTGCGCAAGGGCACTGCAATGGCGGATAAGACAGGCGCCCAGGGTAACATCATATCTACTTGTTGTCCACCTTGTACAACTGTTTCACGGTGCGTGAGTTGTTGGGCGATGAATTGTGGGTGGCCAAGCAAGGTTTGCCGGGTGCCCAAACCGTTTTGAGACAGGTGTTCGTCGTGTAACCAAACGTGCAGACCGCATTCTTCTGCTGTTTCTATGGCTATGCGCACACGATCAAACCACACCTGTGAGAGGTGGGGTATGTTGAGCCCCGCACCTGTTGCAAGGCAAAAACCACCTATACCTTTGTCTCGCATGTCTTGAACTTGGCGCACAATCTCATTTTCTTCGATCACGCCGTTCCAATACCAAATGGGCAAGAGCCGGTTTTCGGCGGGGGGATTGACAAATGTATTGGGATTCATGGGTTTGGTATTCACCTCAAGGATGTGCGGCGAGCCTTAGCCTTTTGAACCGGTTTCGCCAAATTGTAGAACGACCTGCTTGCGAGATTTATTCTGCCGTTTGTCCGCCAAAGGACAGGCCAAGGAAATTTTTGCCGACAAGGCCTTGGTTGAAGCTATAGATTACAACACCCATTGCAAGGAATATTAGAATAATAGCAACGAAGTTTCGAATCTTTTTCAGTCGCGTAACTTTTCTAACCGGTTTGCGTTTTGTTTTGCGTCTGCGCCGTGCTTCTTGTTGTTGGTGAGGCTGCATGCTCGTTAGATTGTTAATGCCTGATCCTGGGGAAATATTAGCGGGGAGCAGGGATCTTGCGCGTTTGGATGTTTCTAATATGGTTTCATCATCTTCAAGCTCATCATCTTCAAATTCATCCTCGTCGGGGCCGCCACTTGAATCTGCTTCTGTCAGTTGCTTTGTTGGCGGTTCAGTGTTGGATGGTGGTTCTGGTGCTGAGTCTGTTGCCAAATCGAGGAGCACTTGTTCTAAGATAACGATTAAATCTTCGGTATCGAAAGGTTTTCGAATAAAACCATTGGCGCCCAATTCGCCTAATCTTGCCATTTCGGCGGGTGTGGCACCTGCCGAGATGATAACGACGGGTAATTGGGCATAATTTTCTCTGATAAACTCTAAGAGTGCTTCGCCCTGAACGGTCGGCATATGTAAATCGAGCAAAATCGCATCTGGGGATGCATCTGTTAGTTGTGTGATTGCTTCAGTCCATCTTTGGGCCGTGACCACGTTGTATTCGTGTGTCCTGAGAAATGCTTCAACAGCCTCAAGCACGTCAGGATCGTCGTCAATGACCAATATGGTTCTGGTTTGTTCCACATTTTCCCCGATGGGTTTTACACCAAGTTGTCGAGCCTATTATTTGCTCGCACAAACTTCACAAACATATGTTACACTACGGCCCTGTGGATGTAGACGAACAAATTTGATTTCGCCTTCGCGCTGTTTGCATTGGGCACAGGGGCGGTTTAACTTTGGGGGTGGGTGGGTTTCAGGGGCAAAGCACGCATCACAGCGATATTGGATACTTTTTTCACCATTTTGAATCTGCGTGGTAACTTGCGTGGCCGAAGCTTGTCCACAAAGGTCACACGTCACGGCGTGATCCTTTCCATTATGGGGTGTGCTATTAACTTTTAGTTTGGCCTTTGTTACGTATAGGTTGTTGTTTTTAATAATGATGAGGTTTAGAAAACGATCACAATTTAATATTCTGAATGCAAAAGTCAAGTTTTTTAATAAAATACTGTTTTGATTATTCTATTTCATATTTAGACATTCTGTGACTTTTCGGGTGTAAAACATTAAAATATAATAAAAAAATCAAGGGATGTTTATATAATTTGGCCTAATAACTCATAACATAATATTTATGTTGTTTTTATAAAGTTTGGAGTATGAAAAAAATAAAGAAAGAACTGTGGGGTTTGGTTTTCTAACTTGTCAATGTTTTGTCTTATCGGTATCATATCGTACAATGAAAAATCAAATATATGGGTTGGTATTGGCCGCTGGATTGTCTCAAAGAATGGGGACAGCGAAGCAGTTGTTGCCTTTTGGCACAAAAACGATTTTGCAAACCGTAGTGGATGTGCTTCTGACACTCGATTTGCTTGATGTGATTGTGGTTTTAGGGCATGAGGCTGAGCGCGTGCGTAACAGTTTGGAGGGTCGTGGGGTGACCTATTGTGTGAATGAACTGTATCGAGACGGTATGTTTTCCAGTGTGTTGTGTGGGGTAAACGCCATCCCCGAGACGGCAGATGCTTTGTTAATGGCTTTGGGTGATCAACCTCATATTGAGTCGCGGGTTGGTCGTGCAGTTGTTGATGCCTATCAACAGGGGGATGCAGGTATTGTGATTCCTACGTGGGATGGCAAACGAGGGCACCCTGCCTTGGTTGATTTGAAGCGTTATCGGGCTAAAATTTTGTCTCTGTCTGGAGATGAGGGGCTTAAACCTGTGATGCGTGGTTTTGTAGATGATACGCTGGAACTTTGTGTGGATGATGCAGGTATTTTGAGAGATCTGGATACGCCGGAAGATTATCGCGCCGAGTTGGAGAGGCGGAAAAGCGGCGAGACGTAAAGATTTTAACCTCTCGCCTCTTATCTGGTCTTACGTTTTACCGATTTTTATTGATTGGAGCATTTTATGTCGCATCGATTACCAGATGGGGTTGCACGTGCATTGAAAGTGGGGCAAGCTATTCCTGCGCATCCGTTGGCTTTAACGGCTCAGCGGCAGTTGGACGAACGGCGGCAGCGTGCATTGGCACGGTATTATATTGCCTCTGGTGCAGGTGGTTTGGCTGTGGGTGTGCATACAACGCAATTTGAAATTCGCGATCCTGAATGGGATTTGTATCGGCCTGTTTTAGAATTGGCGGCTGAAGAAATGATTGCTCATGCATCGGATAGTTTCATTCGTGTGGCCGGTGTGGTGGGCAATACCAAACAAGCGATTGCCGAAGCAGAATTGGCTGTTGGGTGTGGTTATCATGCCGGATTGTTGAGTTTGCGTGCATTTGCCGACGCTTCTGTTGACGATATGATCGTGCATTGCCGGGCTGTAGCGGATGTGATCCCGGTGATTGGGTTTTATTTGCAGCCTGCGGTGGGGGGGCGTGTTTTGCCGTTTGATTTTTGGCGGCAGTTTGCTGAGATCGAGAATGTTGTGGCCATTAAAATGGCACCGTTTAATCGATATCAAACACTGGATGTGATTCGAGGGGTGGTAGAAGCCGGTCGGGTAGATGATATTGTGTTGTATACGGGCAATGATGACAATATTGTGATGGACTTATTAACCGCGCATCGATTTTTAAACAACGGTCACCCTGTTGAGGCGCGTATTGTGGGTGGGCTTTTGGGGCACTGGGCCGTGTGGGCAAAAGGCGCTGTGGATATTTTGCGTGATTGTCAGCGCATTTCCCAAGCGGGTGAAGCCATTCCACAGGCCATGTTGACACGGGCTATTGAGGTGACCGATTGCAATGCGGCCTTTTTTGATGTGGCTCATGCTTTTCAGGGGTGTATTGCAGGTGTTCATGAGGTGCTTCGCCGACAGGGGTTGCTTGAGGGTATTTGGTGTTTGAACCCCAGTGAAGGGTTGTCACCTGGTCAATTTGAGGAAATAGATCGGGTTTATGCGACCTATCCGCACTTGAACGACGATGCGTTTGTGGCCGAACATTTGGACAATTGGTTGAAATAATTGATTTTGTGCGCCTGATCACACCTTAGATTTGAGATCCTTCAGATACTTGTGGAAATGTGCCATGCTGAATGGTTTTCTTTTGAGGTGGGTGACATATGAACACACGTGTTGTGCAAATTCTGTTGTTGGAAGATTATACGGCTTATGTTGCAGTGCTTCGGAATGCCTTAAATGAGGTTGCTGCATGTGCTTTTGTATTGCATTGTGTCACACACTTGTCTCAGGCATTGCAGTGTTTAGACCAAGCCACATACAATATGAGGAGGGCCACGGAACGCAACCGTACATTTTACTTTCTCCCTGTTCTGTTTTCCTATATCTTCTTTCCCGTTATGGACACACTTGAAATACAACCGTTGAGAAGACCTGTCGATGCCGTGATTACTGTGCCGGGATCCAAGAGCATTACCAATCGGGCCCTTTTGATTGCGGCAATGGCCCAGGGTGAAACGCGGCTTGCTGGTGCGTTGTTTAGTGATGACACACGCTATATGGCAGAGGCATTGCGCACGTTGGGCATTGATGTTATAGCCGATGAGGAAAAGGCTTCTTTTGTTGTGCGTGGCACAGGTGGTCACATTCCTGTACAACAAGCCGAGCTGTTTGTTGGCAATTCGGGAACAACGGCGCGTTTTTTGTCTGCATTTTTGGGGTTGGGGCACGGCACGTTTGTGGTTGATGGAAATGATCGGATGCGCGAACGCCCGATTCAAGATTTGGTGGATGGGTTGCGCCCACTTGGTGTGCGGGCACAGTGTGAGGGCAAAGACAATGTGTGCCCACCTGTGATGATTGTGGGGGCGGGAATTAAGGGGGGGCGCACGGTGATGGCGGGTGACAAGAGCAGCCAGTATTTCACTGCCTTGTTGCTTGTGGCTGCTTATGCGCAGGAAGATGTCGAGATTGTTGTTGAGGGTGATTTGGTGTCTAAGCCTTATATTGATTTGACGGCTGGCGTGATGCGCGATTTTGGCGTGGATATTGTAAATGAAGATTATAAGGTGTTGCGCGTCAAATCGGGCCAACGATACCAGGCACGAACGTATGCCATTGAACCTGATGCATCCAATGCGTCTTACTTTTTTGCAGCAGCGGCCGTGACGGGTGGGTGTGTGACGGTGCGCAATTTAAATAAACAATCGATACAGGGCGATATTGGCTTTGTAGATGTGTTGGCCAAAATGGGCTGTGAGGTGCGCTCCGACGCCGATGGTATTACTGTTCAGGGTCCCCAGCAACTGGGTGGGGTGGATGTGGATATGAATTCTATACCTGATGTGGTACAAACCCTTTGCGCGATAGCCCCTTTTTCTACTGAGCCGATAACTGTGCGTAACGTAGCTAATATGCGTATTAAAGAAACCGACCGCATTACTGCAATCGAAACAGAATTGGCTAAGCTGGGTGTGCGTGTTGAAACTTGGTCCGATGGACTTACCGTTTATCCTACCACTCAAATAAAGCCCGCAGCTTTAGATACCTATGATGATCACCGAATGGCAATGAGTTTGGCTTTGATCGGGTTGAAAGTACCCGGCATTGTCATCAATGATCCGACGTGTGTGAACAAGACATTTCCGACGTACTTTGACGTGTTAGAAACACTGCGATAAAAGCGTTTTTATTTTTAACCTCCTTTTTCTGCTGTCTGGGCCTATGAACGTTCTTCTTGTAGACGACGAAAAACAGATTCTCAACATTCTTGCTGAGATGCTCGATGCTGTGGGCATTTCTGTACATACGTGCAACAGTGGCGATGAGGCACTCGCTTATTTGGCAGATCACTCCGTTGAGGTGCTGGTGTCAGATTTGAGGATGCCAGCTATGAATGGGTTGGAGTTGCTGCGAAAGGCCCGTTTGTTAGACCCTGATTTGCAAACGGTCATTCTCACGGGTTTTGGCGATATGAAGAGCGCGGTGGAGGCACTGCGCGCGGGTGCGTACGATTATTTGAGCAAGCCGATAGATGCCGAGCGTTTGATTCAAACGCTCAAGATAGGTACAGACCAACGGCGATTGACAATTGAGAATCGGATGTTGATCGAAAATTTGATGGAAGCAGGCCGACTCAAGACCGATTTTTTACACGGAATGTCACACGAAATTAGAACGCCGTTGGGGCATATTACAGGGTTTGCCGAAATATTAGAGCAAACGATTGAGGGATTGAACGAGAAACAGCAGCGCTATTTGAACAATATTCAAGCGGCAGCCAAGCGGTTGTTGGGCATGTTTGACGATATGTTACAATATGCCGATATGAGCACGGAGGCAGAGTTACAACTGTCGCCGGTATTGGTTTCAGATTTGATTCGACAAGTTCGCAGCACTTTGGCCGATGCCATTCACCGACAGAATCTCGAGATACGGATCCAGGTACCAGATCCTGACCCTGTTCTTATGGCCGATTTTGGCATTTGCGAAAAGATGTTGGAAGTTGTGGTGCAAAATGCGGTGCAGTTCTCGCCTCCAAATGGCACAATTGAGATTCGAGCTGAATTGCGTTCTGAACCGGATGCGTCAGAAGAACAACGGGCTTTGTTGTTCCCGCCTTCTGAGCACTGGTTACATATTTCTGTAACGGATCAGGGCCCTGGTATTGCGCCTGAAGCACACGAACGTATTTTTAATTTGTTCGAACAAGCCGATGGGTCCCTTGCGCGTGAGCACGAAGGCACAGGTTTGGGTTTGGCTTTGGGCCGAAGTCTGGCAAGGCGACACAAGGGTCTTATTACGCTTCAAAGTGCATTGGGTAAAGGCAGCACGTTTACGCTGGTGATTCCTGTTTCTCTTTCTGATTCTTGAATTTTTTCCTTCCGGTTTAATTTTATGGCCGAATTTAAAAATGAGTTTTCGTGGTCGCCGTCTCGGCACCGAATGTTTCAATCGTGTCAGCGCCAATATTATTTCAACTATTACGGCAGTTGGGGCGGGTGGTACGATACGGCGGATGAGCAGACGCGTTTGCTGTATCGGTTGAAGAAGATGAGCAGCTTGCCGCAAATGGTGGGCACGGTGGTGCACGACGCGATCAGTCGTGTGCTGAAGGCGCTTCAAAGTGGGCGCGAGGTGCCACACAAAACGGCGGAGACGTACGCGACGGAGTTGTTTGATCGGCACATTGACGATTCTGTACAAAAGCGGTGGTTGCGGTCGGCGTCAAAACACACGAATTTGTTTGAGCATTATTACGAACGCGATTTGGACGTAGACGGTGGGCGGGCACGGGTGGTGGAGAATATGAGCGCGTTTTTTGCGTCGGAGGCTTTTAAGGTGTTGCAAGACACTCCGACCGAGCAGTGGTTGAGTGTGGAAGCGTTGACGTCGTTTTTGTTTAATGCGACGAAGCTGTGGGTGTCTTTGGACGTGGCGGTGCGGCAAAACGACGGTGTGGCGGTGTTTGATTGGAAGACGGGGCGCGAGCGGGAGGCGGATCGGTTGCAGTTGGCGGTGTACGCACTTTACGCGTCTCACGCGTGGGGGGTGTCGATTCCGCATTTGCAGTTGCAAGACGTGTATTTGCAAGCCGGTGTGGTGCGCCCGGTGACGGTAGACGTGAATGTGTTGGATGAGACGCGCCAGATTATTTGTGAGAGTATTGCACAAATGCGGGAGCTGCTCGACGACCCAAATCTCAATACGGCGTCGATGGATGTGTTTCCAATGACAGAAGATCGCAGCACGTGTAAATCTTGTCCTTTCAACGTGGTTTGTTTTCCCAACGATCAATCAGATTCAAATCCTTCCAAAAACTCGCCAGAAGAAAAACCGACACAACTCTCCTTGTTTTAAGATCATTCCAAATGTTTGACGATATTCGTAGGGGCCGCTCGCTGCCCTTTGTTTTTGGATATAAAAATATGTTTTTGGAAGCGGAATTTATATTTATTGAATAAGGTGTTTATTTAAAAGGGTTTTAATTGCATAAATACTACTTAATACGATAATTTTTTGTTTTATATGTTAAAAGCAGCACATCTTTGACGTAGAAGTCAGTAGCAAAAATTAAAAATGTTTCTATATTATCGATAGTTTCCATTTATGAACAGAATCTTTATGGTACGCAGCCATTGTGGAGGCTGATATGAATCAAGACAATATGAAAAATTATCGAGATTTGATGGCGCAACTGACGTTCACGCGTTGGGTTCATCAAGGCTTAGAGTCAAAAGAAGAGGATGAATTACTTGAAAAGATGGATAACGTTTGGTGTCAATTAACACCTGATGAACAAGATATTCTTCAGGCAGAAAAACCAAAGACACTCATTCGAAAAACTATTTTATAAGGATGGCATCCCGCAAATTTAAAGGTCGATCACAATACACGAAAAGATTTAGAACTTTTTTATGGCAACGCGATTGATCATCTTCTGCCTGTCGTTCTTCAATTGGATAAAGAGCAAATATTGGCTTTGGGAGGGGTACAGTTTAATGGCCCTACAACGGGAGAAGAATACAATTGGCCACCCAGACTTCAGACAAGCCATATTTAAAAGCTGCTGAATGGAGATGGAATCACTATTGATCGAAGGACAATTGCTAAATATCGAGAACAACTCTCCCGTCTGTTTCTTCTTAAAACCATATTTCTTATTCTACCCGCCCTCACCGCCCTCGCAGAATCCGGAATCGACTATTACATCACACCCGAAGGTGATACTCTAACAGTCTTTCACAGTTCAAAAAATGAACACATTCTACATGCCACAACATCCTTAATCTACGGCGAGGTTCGTAAAACCAAAGATCCTGCTTCAATGCGTGTAGAGATGGATTTACGATATCTAAATATGGGCGACTATGTCGCGACGGTTATCTATACGTCAGATGACCTGAACCATTGGGTTGAAGAAGTACGTTTTCAAATCCCTTCTTTTGCCCGCTCTTTTGAATATCATGACGGTCGGTTCTATGTTGGACTCGGCACGAATACAGCGCCTCTTAATGAGGCCAGCGGGAATGTCTATCGTGCGACACCGCCGTCTAAATGATGATATGCAGGGGGTGTCCAAGGTGGGGCCGGAGGGCTACGAAGTGACAGCTCTTGGTGCAGGAAACTGTACGGGGTTCGATTCCCCCTCCCTCTGCCATTTTCTCACAGCGCAAACACGGTCTATATCAATCGATCAATTTCACTTCGTAGGTCATTTGTGGCAAAGGGTTTGGCCAATATACCGGCAAT
>JBLHJX010000130.1:0-14770 GCA_047619225.1 Candidatus Latescibacterota bacterium | reverse complement strand
ACATACACCGTGCCCTGCCAAATGGCCGCCGTAGACTCAATGCCCTCTTCAACCGAAGCGGTCCACAACACATCCAATACGTCAGGCAGTGTAGCCGTTGACACACCCGTAGAGTGTGCATCTCCTCGAAATTGCGTCCAATCGGCAAAAACATGAACGGGAAGTAGAAAGTAAAAAGAGAAAAGTAAAAAAGAGAAAACTTTTATACGCATCAATACGCTGCTTTATAAAGTACCATAAAATCTTCTTCACGCACAGGTCTTGGATTAAACGTACCCGTCCACTGCGTTGCGGCTTCTTTGGCCAATTGTGGCAGCTTCTCTTCATCCACACCCAAATCACATAATTGAGTAGGTAAACCTGCAACCGCCTTCATCTCAACCACGCGATCGGCAAGCGTCAGAGCATCAATACCCAATCCCTCATAAAGTACACCTTCCGTCTCACCATTAAACCGAATCACTGCCGGAAGCATCAACCCCACCGCCACACCATGTGCAATTCCAAACTGTGCCGTCAACGGATTGGCACACGCATGAGCCGCACCCAACATCGCATTTTCAATAGCCGACCCCGCAAAGTTTGCACCCACCAACATCTGGCCACGGGCCTCAACATCCGATGGGTCGTTTAACACCCGTTTAAAACTCGACGAAAGCAGCCGCCACGCCTCTAATGCAAACAGACATGACACCGCGTTGCGTCGAGTAGACACATAGCTTTCAAGTGCATGTGAAATCGCATCAATACCCGTTGCAGCCGTCACACCTCGGGGCACACTCTCAGTCAGCGCCGGATCTAAAATCACACTGCGAAACCGCGCCTTCAAATCACCACACGCCATCTTCTCATGTGTATCAGCATCTGCAATAAGCGCAAACGACTGAGCTTCGCTTCCCGTGCCCGCCGTTGTCGGAATCCCAATAGACGGCAACATCGGTTTCTCGGCGTGACCCATCCCCCGATAGTCTACCATCTGCCCGCCATTAGTCAAAATAAAATTGATTGCCTTGGCACAATCCATTGCACTGCCACCACCCAAACCCACAATCAAATCAATACCACCCTGCGCTTTCGCAAAAACCACACCCGCATCAACGTGTTCCGTCGTCGGGTTCTCACGCGTACCATCAAACACAAAAATATCCAGAGACGCGCCCTTCAGTGGCGCCACCGCCCGGTCAACAATCCCGGCGTTCACAATCCCCGGATCCGTCACAACCAATATGCGTTTGCCACCCAATTCACCAACCAGCATCCCCAATTGCGCGAGCGAACCCTCTCCATAGATCACCCGGGTCGTCGGGTGAAAATCAAATGATTGCATGATCAATTACCCATTGTTTCTACGCTTGCCTTGACCACTGCAACGCGCGTTGTCGATACAAATGCGCAAACAAATTGCCTTCGTGGGGTTGATCCCAAGAAATTTGATTGGTCGGGATTGGCCCCACATTGAGTCGTTCAACATTTGGCGAATCCAAACACGCATTGATGAACGCTTCATCTTTGGTCAATGCCGTCACCACCAAGCTCGGCCCAATTTTGTCTAACAACTCCGCCTGCGGCACTTCGACCACACTCACAAAAGGAAACAAAAATTCTGTATTCGCCAAAGGATGTGTGTGATCTTCACACCACACCACAGTGGGGTTTAAAAACTTCAAACCATCCAATTCAACCAAACGATCACCACGCAACGAAGTGGTCAACTCTTTGGCACCAGCCGTTCGCAAATGAATGTCAATCGTCTTAGAAATTTGATCGGCAAAAGTTGGATTGGTAAACGCTGCAATCTTCGCATCTGGATCATCCAATGGCCGTCCCACAATTTTTGCCAACCGCTCGGCCAGCGCCTCGGCAATTTCTTTGCCGTGCGAAGGCACCCACACACCCGATGCATTAATACACGAACGACCGCCATTGGCCGTAATCGATGTCACCATCACATCCAAATAATCTTCCCAATGATCCATCTGGTCTTCGCCCAAAATCAACTTACTCTGCCCCGGCCCGTGAATCTCCACCCGATGATCATTCAACCACGGCGCAACCGTCGAGCCGCCGCCAAACAACATCGAGCGACCACACTGCAAAAGAATCTCCGTTGCCCCACTGTGATCCGTCGGATAAAAACTAAACGCTTCGGGTGGGCATCCTGCCTTCATAAACGCCATCGCAATGCGAAACGGCGTCCACGGTTCTTCGCGCCCCGGTTTCAAAACCAAAGGCACTTTTAGCGCAATCGACGGCACCCAAAGCGAGTGCACACCCGGCGAATTACTTGGCAAAATCGCACCCAAAGCATCCGCCTCACAAATATAACTCAGCGACCGACCACCTTGCTCGTGCCATCCCGCATCCAAAACCGACAAATCCAACCCCCGTGTCAACCCACCCAAAATCGCTTCCACCTCATTACACACCAACCGAATCTTTTCCATATTCGCCCGACAAAGCGCTTCGGGCATTCCCGTAGTGCCCGACACCTGCTTCACATAATCCTCAGGCGACTGCACCTGATCTCCAATGGTCAAATCAGCCTCCACAAACAAACGCGCAGCCTCACGTGTCATCGCCATCAATTCCGACACGCTAAATTTCTCAAGCGCCTTTTTGTTGACCGCCATCCCTTTCAAATCCTTCGCCACCAACCCCCGATTGGCCTGACTCACCTGCACCAAAGGTTCCTTCGTCTGAATGTGCGCCACTTCCTGAACACTCAAACTCGTATAAGGTTTCCCCGCACGCAAAATAGGCATCTTCACCATGTTAATAAACCCCCACCACAACCGACTCTTGCAAGTCAGAAAACAAACCCAAATTGCGAACCCCATCCCACGGAAAGGCCGCAATCGGCTCGGCACGTTCAGCCTCGTCGCGCTCTAAAAATCGCGGCATAAAAAACTCTTTGGTCAGCGTGGTCAACATCACCCGACCCACCGCATTATAGTCCACCGTCTCATCGTGATTATCGGGATTCACCAATTCAATAAACGCTCTGGGCACTGGCGGATAATAGGTAATCGCATAATTATCCTCAGGCGTCAAAGGCTTAGAATAAGCCAAGCCCATCAGCGTATTGCCATACGTCGGTACAAAATCAATGCCCGGAACCAATTCTTCTCGGGCAAAGCGATTAAACTGCGCATTCATTTCAGTGCCCCCACAAAAGATGCCCGAAATGCCTGCCTTCTTCAACGAGATCTTCTCACACAAAGATTCCAAAAGTTTGGGCGTGGTAAACATACACTTCACATTGTCATTGGCCCGCAAGATCGTCAATGCCTGATCGATCACGTGTGTTTTATAAAGCTCCAACTCTTGAAGCGCACCCCGTTTGATCAGCTTATTCACCCAACGCGGATCTAAGTCCACGTGAAAACAAATGCCCCCGCGGATCTGGCACAAATATTCAACGGCCAACCGCAAACGGCGCGGTCCCGTAGGCCCCAACATAATCCAATCGCCCCCCTTGGGAAACGTCTCTTCAGAAAGATTCTCACTGAACATTTCATAATCAACCTGAAAATCATTCTGACTCACCCGATACTTAGGCACACCCGTTGAGCCACCCGTCTCAAACACATAGGTATGTTGACCCGCATTGCCCTTGGGAATCCACCGATGTACCGGCCCACCGCGCAACCACTCATCTTGAAAATGACCCAATACTTTCAAATCGTCATACCCACCAATTTCTTGACGCGGGTCAAAATCCAACCCTTCGGCAAATTCCAACCAAAAAGGGCACCCTGTATTGGGATTAAAATGCCACGCAACCATCTCACGCACGTGCGCGTCTAATGTATCCCGCGCGGCTTTCATCTGATCTGCAAGAGGTGTTTCTATTATTTCCATAAAGTATCCTTAAACGTCAAATTTAGGGCGATTGGTTTTTCAATCTGTGGTTATCCGTATTCATCTGTGGTTGCTATTGTTTTTATATGCTCATTTCTTTATCGCAAACAACGTATTCCGCGTCCCAATATAAAGCACCCCATCCTTTGCCACCGGTGTGGTATAAACCGCGCTGCCCATATTGATTTCGCTGATCAGTTCAAACTCTTTGCCCGCTTTCATAATGGCCACATCGCCATCTTCATCGCCAAGATACACCTTGCCATCGGCCACAAAAGGAGAGCCCCAAATGGCAGCAAACGTGTCATACTTCCAATACTGCGTGCCCTTTGCCAAATCCAAACAATACACATACCCACTCAAGTCAGCCGCATAAAGCAAACCATCACTTATCGCCACCGTTGAAATCGTGCGGTTATAGTCTTCATTGCCAAAATGCCAAACCGCGTGCGTTTCCGTCACATCGCCTTTGCCCGTTGCATCAATGGCCCACAAATGCCCCTTGCCTTCACCGTGTTCAGGATCTTGTCCCACACCAATGAACACTTTGTTGTCATAAATAACCGGCGTCGCAACAATCGCATTGCGCGTACCCCGACCACCCAATTCCCAAACGGAATCTTTGGGATTACAATCAAATTTCCAAATCAACTCACCCGTCGTGGGTTCCAATCCGTAAACCCAACCGTCACCGCCAGGGCAAATCAGCTGGGGTTCGCCATTCACCATACCATATGCAGGATTAGACCACTGCCCGTGCAAAATATTCATGCCCGGATAATCTTTCTCCCAAGCCAATTCACCTGTCTTCAAATTCAACGCAATAAAGCTCGGTGCCAAAGGAGAAGGAATCGCCACATGGCCTTCGTCCACACCATTGGCCGTAATCACAAACAACAACTCGCCCCCACCAACAGGTGAGCAAACCGCCAAATTGTGCGGGAACACATCCAACACGTCAAGCATATCATAATCCCAAATGATGTCCACGCCAATCTCACTCTTTTCGTCTTCATCCATAAAAGGGCCATCATTCTCACCGTCCAAAAACCCTTCGGTATCTGCACACACCACACGGCCCTGATTGGAAACATAATACATACGATCACCCCGAATAAAGGGCGTCGAACAGATACCCTGTTGGGGCCAATCATTCACACGCCCGATGGGCAATTTAGGATGTGCTGCCTGCCACAAAAACTTGCCATCACTTTCTTGAAAAGCCATCATCACACCACGATCCCCCACAATCTTAGGATTACGTGCGTTTTGATTGTTGGTACCCATAAATACTTTGCCGCCCAACAACACAGGCCCACCATAAGACTGCGCGCCCAAACTCGCTTGCCACTTAATATTTTCACCCGTCTCAGCATCCCACGACGTAGGCAAATTCTTTTCATCTGACACCAAGTTGCGATCGGTTGTAAAACCCCACATCGCCTCCTCTTGGGCATAAACCGAGGTCGTCAAAACCAAGAGTGCACAATGGCTCAAAAAATGTTTCAATCTCATAGTTCTCTCTTCTCAAAAAGGTTTGAAAATGGTTTTTGTCGTAGGGACAAGCCCCTGTGCCTGCCCTGCCACTTTTGACCGAAAAACAGGGCATCCACGAAGGGACGCTCCAACAAAGTTTTCAGATATTCTCTCGTACACTAATTATGATCTACCACACCTTCACATTATCAAAATAAATCGTCGCAGGTGAATATCCATAAAGCCCAGGACTGCCTTCGTGCACGGGCAATGGATCTTCTACCTCAATGGTCCAAGCCTCGGGTTCAGCTTCATCCCGTTTCCACACCTTGCCCCGTATAATGGCTTTACCGTCTTCAATATCCACTTTCATTTTCATCGTGTACCACACATCCACATCCCACTTAAAGTCGATGTATTTACGCATCCGCAAATCAGAAGACCAAGACCGCACTTCTAAGCGTTGATGAATACCTTGCATATCCAACAAGTACCGATTGGCAACCAACCCCAAATCGGGCAACCGACGCCGATTTTTGGTCCCCATCAAATCGGTCTGAATCGTATAGCCTTTCATCTCGGGTGGCCCCACATACAAATTAGCCCGATCCAGTCCCTTAGCTGCAGGTGGTTTGGCCAACACCTTATTGCCTTCTTTGTCTTCCACCTTAAAACCACGCCCGCCCCACACCCAATGTGTTGGATTTTTGCCCATTGCAACATTTTCAAAATCTTCTGTCCACGGCACATCCGGCACCACACGCACCCAAGTTTGCCCCGTCAACGCACCCACTTTGGCCGTCACCCATCCCCCTTGTCCAATCTTGGAAGATTCAAACTGACCACCTTCTACCTTCCCAGCCAAACCGGTCAAAGACCACGCCGCATCCACAGGGCCTATCAAACGCCCCTTGTCATCATAGGCCAAAACACGCAAGGGCAACACTTCACCCGGTGACAACGTGGCTTCCGCTGGCACCGATAAGATCGTTGCAGGTGTGGCTCCCGCAGGTGCCATCTCGTGTTTCACAAAAGGCGAAGGTGTCACCTTAAAGGGCGCATCTTTATCACCCAGGCAAAACAAACCCGCTTCCGTCACCAAATAAACACGCCCATAAGCCACCGCCACAGAACTATAAATTTCGGCGTGAACACCATCAGGCATCGTGATCTGCTTCTTATCAAGCACTTCAGCACCCGCATCACTTACTTTCAAAATTTGAAACCCACCATTCACATCTGTCACATACAATTTGCCATCTGCCCAAGTGGGTGATCCTTTACCAACCGTACCCACATTGTGCTCCCAATATTCCTTCCCTGTCTCGCCATCCAAACAATGCACATTGGCCGAGTTATCCATCACATAAACCCGCCCACCGTGAACAGCTGGAGATGCATACCCCACTGTCATCCCATCTTGCCGCCAAATTTGTTTGCCCGTTGTCGCATCCAAACAAATCACACTTCCCAAAGCAGTACTGCCCACATTCTCTTCACTGTGTGTGGCATAAACCCGATTGCCTGCCACCACAGGAGACGTATTGAGCCCACGCCCGCTAAACGGAAAACCCCAAATGGCTTCACCCGTTGCAGCCTTAAATGCAAAAACACCGCCATTGCCATTGCCCGCAACAAATGCACGTGTCCCATTAATCGTCGTTGCAACAGGCGTTGAATACACCGTCAAATCAACCTGATTGCCACCCCCAGGCCGAGACATCCAAACCGTTTCACCCGTACGTTTGTTAAAAGCCATATATCGATGTGAAGGCGGTTGCGCAGCCCAACCTCGGTTGCCCATACTCACCATAACCAAGTCACCATCCACCACAGGCGTGTGCAAACGCCCACCATAACCCGAAAACCGGTTGAACTCTTCGCCCAACGAACGCACCCACTGAATGTGTCCATCCCCATCAAAACACACAAACAAACCACTCACCAAGTGCGCATACACATTGCCCGTTTCCCCATCAGCACCCAAACTCGCCCAACCCAACCGGTTAAACGGAATGGTTGAGTGCCACACATTAAACTTCTTCTCCCACAATAAGGCACCACTTTTGGCATCAAAACACGCAACGTGTTCTTGCTCTGTAATGCCCTGGCCCGTACGGCCAATCACATACACTTTTCCACCCACAATGACCGGGGTAGAACGCCCAATAAAGTCAGATCGCCACAGGAGATTCTCACCCTCTAATGACCAGTGAGAAACCAAACCCGTTTCGGGAGAAGCCCCACTTTGACCAGGCCCTCGCCAGTGCGTCCAATCAGATGCAAAAACGTTTTGCCCCCCAACAACCCACAAACAACAAAAGACCAAAGAAAAAACCGTACGCATATGCAACCACCCTCCTGGTTGTTTAACTCCTAAAAGAACAAGCCATAAATATATAATATAGCATTTCGACGAAAAATGGTGCTTTCAGGTTCCAATTTTCAAAAATGTACCCAAAACTATCCCAATCGGCACCCCCACAAATGTCCCTAAACAATATCATTCAGAGTCCTAATAAAAATGCGTCTATAACTGTGTAGCAATATACCGTCTTCAGCGAAATTTTCAAGTGCCGCAAAGACTGGGTATTTCCCGTTTGTCTTTAGATCAGCTTTATGTTTTATTGCACCTGAGCCTGCAGAGCGTTAAAAATCGGCAAAGCGCGAAACCCGTGGCACAGAGCGTTAAAAAATCAGCCTGTTTTACGCTTTTCTCTATGCACTTTGCGCCACGCGCTTTTATCCTCTAACAGGAGAACATATAAATGATTCAAAGAATCTTATGTGTCATATCCATACTTTCGCTTTCATTGAGCGTCCAAGCACAAGAGCACTGGCCACAATGGCGCGGGCCAGATCAAAACGGCGTGAGCACATCCAAAAACTTACCCACATCTTGGAGCTTGGAAAAGAATCTGGTCTGGAAATCAAAACTGCCTTCTTGGAGCGGTGGCACCCCCATTATTTGGGGCAATCGCATCTTTCTCACCTCACCCTCACCCGCACTGACCGAAGCAGAAAAAGAACCCGGTGGCAATGCGTTGTATATCCTCTGCCTCTCCAAAACAGACGGCAAAGAACGCTGGCGCGTAAAACTCGACGAAGGCAACCGACTCTGGCGCAAACAAAACAACACCTCGCCTTCACCCGTCACAGACGGCACACACGTTTGGGTGATCACAGGCACCGGTCAAGTAACCGGCCTCACAATGGCAGGCAAAGTCGTTTGGACGCGCAACCTACAAGACGACTACGGTAAGTTTGGCCTCAACTGGGGCTACGGATCATCCCCTCTGTTCTACGACGGAAAACTCATTATTGAAGTGCTCCACGGAATGCACACCGATGATCCGTCCTATCTACTGGCACTAAGCGGCCTCACAGGCAAACCCATTTGGCGGCAAGAACGCGCAACCAACGCCAACCGAGAATCTCCCGACGCCTACACAACCCCCGCATTGCTCAAACATAAGGGCCAAACACAAATCGTGATTACAGGCGGCGACGTTGTTACTGGCCACGACCCAAACACGGGCAAAGAAATTTGGCGCGCCAACGGTCTAAACCCCGAAGACAATGGCAGCTATCGCATTGTAGCCTCACCTCTCGTCGTTGACGGTATGATTTACGCACCCACACGCAAACGCCCATTATTGGCCCTACCCGCAGGCGGCACCGGAGATGTCACAAATTCCGTCACTTGGAAATGGGACGGCGCAGGTGCCCCCGACGTGCCAACACCTGTATCCGACGGCAAACATTTTTATATGGTTGACGACCGGGGCCTCGCCACCTGTCTCAATGCCAAAACAGGCGAAGTCATCTGGGGCCCCGAACGCACAAGCCAAGGCACCGTCAGTGCCTCCCCCATTTTGGCAGACGGCAAATTGTATCTGCTAAACGAATACGCCGTCACCACAGTCATTTCCGCCGGCCCAGAATTCAAAATCCTATCCACCAACCCATTAGACGACACCTACACCCTCTCGTCACCCATCGTATCGGGTTCACAAATCTTCATCCGCACAGCAACACACCTCTATTGTCTCGGAATGAATTAAAGCCTCGATCATCGTTTGCCACAAAGCAATAAATAGAAAAACCGCGAGTTTTAATTCGCGGTTTTTTCGTGCCAACCCACAGTGAAAATTGCGCTCAGAAATAGATCGACACACCCAGCTCTAAATACGCACCTCGCCAACCCCAAACGCCGGGTGCCACACAATAACCGTCAGAACAAACCCCACCTTCGTAATTTTACACACGCGTGTAAAATTAGGTCCATATGATCTGGGTAATTGGAAGGAATAGAAAGATGACCACAGCATTAGAAACAGTGGCCCGCATTTGGCCCCAAATTGAAGCGTCTTTATCTGTGCCACATACCGAAGCCGAATACAATCGCTTGGTTGCGCTATTAGATGAACTGATTGATGATGTGGGGGAAGACGAAACACATCCATTGGCGTCTTTGATGGAAACCATTGGCAGTTTGATAGCAGCGTATGAAACCAACCATGTTCCCGAACCCGAAGGGCATCCCATTGATGTTCTCAAACTGCTGATGGACGAACATGGGTTAACACAATCTGATTTGTCAGAAGTCGGCAGCCAAGGTGTCGTCTCCGAAATTCTCTCTCACAAACGGCAATTGAACGGGCGACAAATCAAAGCCTTGAGCAAACGGTTCGGTGTGTCTGCTTCCGTGTTTTTGGACATGGACTAAACAAAAAATCCATAAAAATATCCAGAAAAAAGGGAGTCTTTTTCTGGATATTCCCCAATTGATGTGGAAACCGGCCAACGCCCCATCGTCCAAAAGCTTGATCAACTAACCTTCAGACATATGGTTCAGTATTTCGTCTATTACATCTATGATTGTTGGAACAGATGATGATTCTATACCCGTAGGCAGATGTTTGTGATGGGGGTGTTGCAAAGAGGGTTTATGAGCTGCGTTGTCATATCGAAAAACGAGGTCGTTTTCGGCATTCTGGTAATGATACGCATACATAATCTTGGGTTCTTCGGCATGTGTATTGACAAATTCTTTGAAATGCAACGCCGAATCATTATTGAACCTCAAAATACCTGATACCAATCCAAGATTCGATGATCGATGGTCGACTTCAAAATCTATTAGAACAGCGTCTCCACTTCCCGTTACATCATTCAGCGTTTCTGAAATGCGCTGTACATAATCATGGAAGCTGATAGTTGGCATTCACCAATTCCCTGAGTTCTGATTCCAATCCTGCTAATATTTCTGCTTCTCCTGCCCAAGTCACATATTCGATATCGCCGCCTTCAAGATCTTCAGCCGTCATTTCCTTTAAAAAATGTGCGGTCTCAACAGCATATCGCTTTTCAAACTTTGCCAAGTTCCTTTTGGTGCGATCAATGCTTGATTGTAGCCGTTTTTTGTACGCATCAACAGCGTGTAAAACCGCTTGGGCACCCTTGGCCTCTTGTAACTCTATAACCAACTGAACACTCATTTAAGCCTCCAGAACAAAGATCACTCAACTGACTCTCCAAATATACACCATTTCAGGAGCGACCTCAAGTTTTGCACACAGAAGATGCGTATTTGAATACATCGAGCAAACGGTTCGGTGTGTCTGCTTCCGTATTTTTGGAAATAGACTAAATTTCAGATTAGGGAACTGGCAATAGGGATGAGTGATGACTGGGATGTTGACCTGTCAACGCTCAGAACCGTCAATCAGGTAGTTCTACCAAACGGCCATTTGTAAAAAAAGTGTTGCAACCTACCAACTAGTAGGTTATAATGTTCACATGGACAGGAAATCGGAAATCATAGGTCTAACGTGCGAACTTCTTATGACCAAGGGGTACGATAGCCTTAGTTACCAGGATCTTAGTGATGCCCTTGGTATTACCAAAGCCTCGATTCATCACCATTTCCCAAGGAAAGCAGATCTGGGCATCGCGGCGTGCAGATATCTGCACGATCGTTTGATCGAAAGGTTTGATCTGATACGGATTCAGAAGACCAATGCCTGGGAGCAGTTGAGCGCCGTGGTCGCTTTCTATGATAAACTCGTCGGGGAAGAAAGATGTAATTGCCCCATTTCAAGCTTGCAGGCTGGGCTTAATCTCGTGCCAGAGGAAATTCGAGCTCAAGTTCGAAAAACAGCACAAGTTGAAGTGGATTTTTTTGTCGAGATCCTTGAGAAAGGGAGGGCTTCTGGTGAATTTGACTTCAGTGGAAGTTCCGATTCAATGGCCTTGCTGTTTGTCTCGGCCTTTAAAGGCGGTATACAAATCAGCCTCTCTCATGGGGTGGAATTTTACCGATCCATGAAAAAGCAACTGATGAATAATCTTGTCTCGTCACCCAAAGAAAGGGTAGGTGCCTGACAGAACAATACACATATTTTTAGGTTTGTTTTTTTAATCACCACCCCTACCAACTAGTTGGTAGGGGAACCGCAAAGGAGAGAACCATGTTACGATTCACGAACAAAGTCGCACTCGTCACCGGCGGAGGCACCGGCATTGGTCGAGCCGTCGCCAAAGCCCTGGTCGCCGAAGGAGCCAGGGTGGTCGTCACCGGTCGCCGGGAGGAGCCGCTCAAGCAGCTCGCCGCCGAATTTCCGGATTCGGTTCGCTACATCACAATGGACGTTACCGAGAAAGGCGCACCAGCTAATGCGGTTCGTTTTGTCATCGAACAGTTCCAGCGCCTGGACGTCCTCGTCAACAACGCAGGGATGGGCGCCTTGGGACCCCTAGCCGAACTCGGCGACGACGCAATCCAACAGACCTTTGCTGTCAACGTAGAAGGCGTGTTGATCACGACCCGTGAGGCGATCCCCTCTCTTTCTCAGAAGGGTGGCGCGGTCGTCAATATCTCCTCGACCCTTGCCCGGGCGTCGATGCCTGGTACCGCGGCGTATTCGGGCTCGAAAGCCGCGATGGAGCGCATCACTTCGGCCTTGGCGGTCGAACTCGGGCCACAAGGTATTCGCGTCAACGCAGTCGCCCCGGGCGTGACGAAGTCAGACATGAGCGACACCGTGCCGCAGGAAATGCTCGATGGCATGGTCGCCCAAACACCTCTTGGTCGCATGGGCCAACCTGAGGACATTGCCCGAGCAGTGGTATTCCTGGCGAGCGACGACGCATCGTGGATCACCGGCCAGGTGCTGCAAAGCAGTGGTGGCCTGATGCTCTAACGAGACCGGATCGCGTCCAACCAATCGAGTCAACGAATGGCGGTTACATGGTCGAGGTGGGCCTGCTTGCAATATAGAAGGTTGACAACTTCGTGCGAGTACATTTGAAACACACATCTTTCCATTGTCGCTGTCCCTGGTTCGATATAGCAGGAATCAACCCTAACAAGGAGCACTCATGAACAAAGGCATCAAGATCTTTATAGGACTGCTGTCAATACTCCTGATTTTTTTGGGACTGAAGACAATGTTTGACCCGACGAGCATGATTGAAAAGTTCGGTATGGATCCCCTGGGGCTAACTGGCTTGAACAGCTTGCGCAGCATGTTTCCAGGCATGTTAATCGGCAGTGGGTTGATGATGCAACTGGGCATCTGGAAGAAAAACACCACGTGGTTCCTCGCAGCGGCCCTCTTAATGGGTGTTGTGGCGTTTGGCAGGATACTGAGCTTTACAGTAGATGGTTTTGACCCTGCGTCGGTACCACCCACCGTGCTCGAATTGGTGGCTCTGGCCGTCTTGATGTTCGCGGATAAGAAACTGGGTGGTCAAAACGCCAGCTAAGCCAAAACTACTGTGTAAATAGAAAACTTGGTCGTGATTTATGGGTGGATATGCAGACCTGCATAAGACACCTTGCTTGAAAGTGCCTTGTAGTGATATCCTATTTAAAGACTATCAGTTGAGAGAATTTGCCTTTCAATTAGGAATCATGATATGAGACCGATTTAGCTTCGCTGAACTTACGGTCGGCAGTCTTTGCAGTAGACATCCAGGCCTGTATAATTAATAGTTAGTCGTACCCAATATTTACACTATCCTTTAGGCAGCTGATTTGAGGCGTTATACATTTTCGGCCAGGGAGAGTACGTATGACAAAAAAAACGGATGCGAATGCAGAAATAGGGCGTACGAAAGAGGAAAAAAGCCGTAGGGTTGCGGAAGGAAAACGGGAGATCTCCGAAAGATTACGCGAAGAAGGTGAAGAATTCCGACTGACAAGTGAAATAATCAGGAAAGAAAAAGACGAATTAAGGAGTATTGCTGAGGTTGCTCGGAAGGAAAAAGACGAATTAAGGAGTATTGCTGAGGTTGCTCGGAAAGAAAAAGACGAATTAAGGAGTATTGCTGAGATTGCTCGGAAAGAAAAAGACGAACTAAGAAGTATTGCTGAGATTGCGAGAAAAGAAAAAGACGAATTAAGGAGTATCGCTGAGATTGCGAGAAAAGAAAAAGACGAATTAAGGAGTATTGCTGAGGAAGCTCGCCTAGTGAAAGAAGAGCTACGTCAATCTTCAGCGGAGGCCCAGGAGCGATGGAAAAAAGCATGGGAAGTACTAACTGAAACTCTGGCAATGAGAGAAGAAGCGAAAGAAATGTTAGCAACAGCGCAACAAATGAAAAAAGAAGCAAAAATCATGAGAGAAGATTTAAGGTGAAATCCAAGAGATTAACAGCTTGGCTTGCGTTGGCAATTTTGGTGGCGTAATGCTTAAAGTGATTCAGAAAAAGCCGAAGTTACTGGGTCAGATTCGTATGAGTCATGCCTCTTTTCTCAAATCATCCTTACAGATATCCTTCAGGCATATTCGTATCACGAAGCAGAGTCATTAATTTCTCGCGGTGGTCTTTTTTTATTGTGACGTGTTCTTCACTTGTGGACAGATTTTTCCACTCGTGCGGATCGGCATCGTGGTCGTAGAATTCTTCTTCACCGTTTGCGCACAGCGTGTATCTATAATAGGCTGCTCTTTTCTGCCAGTCTACTTTTCCGATTGGCCTTTACCAGCTTATTGATACTCAACAACGGCAGCAATCGCAGCAGCGATCTCCTGCATCACAACGGCAGAAACACGCCCCAATGGTTGGATCAAAACTCACGACCCAAATTTCGCCTCGTTTTGGACTGCCAAGGTTAGTATTCAACAAGGTCACCCCCCTGATAATCCTTCCACTCAGAATCCCTTTCATAATGCGTGACCATTTTCCGAGCCTGCTCAGCAAGGATTCGACGGCGTTCTTCCATAGGCAAATTCATAAAAGCACGGCGTTCAATCAGAGAGAGGGGTTCTTCTACTTCAAGTTCTTCTCCCAACATCCTTTCGGCTTCTTCTTGTGCAAGCACACCTTCAGAAAAAGCACGCAAAACACTTTGTCGCAACCAATGGGGTTCTTCAGCGCGCATCTCACGGGGTTCTTGCTTTCGCCACCCCAACCGATTGACGTT
>JBLHJX010000129.1:0-14921 GCA_047619225.1 Candidatus Latescibacterota bacterium | reverse complement strand
TGTAACAAATAAAAATACAGGCTTTGCCCACCTGGGTGGATTTATCCAGGTTGTTTCTGCATTTGTTTGGTCGCTCATCCCGTCTTGCCTGGGTTCTTCAATGCCATTATCCTTGCGAAAATTGTTGCCATTGGTTTTCGATTTGATCGGTGTTTGTGCGTTCGCAAAAGATGTAGAGGCGATACCGATTGGTGGTGGTTTCATTTTTTTCAAGTGACCAAGAACCCGCAAGGCATCGGCTGGGTACAATGCCAAGTTGGCCATCTACGCGCCAAGGATTGGGGTGTTCTGGGTTGGTGGGGTGATCGAGCATAGCAATGCCCGCCCAGTCGTTGCACCCTTCAATGGGCATAGAGACAGAGACCCAGCGTGCGCGTTTTGTTTCGGCTTCTTTGTTGATTTGTCCTTCGCTGTTGATGGCTTCACCACCGATGTCTTTTTTATAAGGCATTCTCAAAAAGAGGCCGCCATAGGCATATTCGCCAAATGTGATATCGGTATTTGCCAAGAGCGACCAGGTGATATCCAAATAATAGACATCATCAAGGTCTGTAAGGGTCCATGCTTGTGTTTCGGTGAGTAGGGTGTCGCCTTGGGGGCTGTGCCAATCGGATATGACTGTCCAGGTTGCTTGGTTTTCTTTTACGGTGACGTTTTCGATGGGTTTGGGGTGGAAGGTGCCATCGGTGGTTTTGTGCGCCTCATGTAATCCCTCCATCCAATACCCGATGCCATTGAGGTCATTGAGACCCACATAGAGGCCGTGTTGCCACGGATGATGCGAGGGGGTGTCTTCGGTGAGGACGCCCTTGCCATCGGGCGCAATGATGGGATGGATGTAAGCACGGGTGTTGGCTTGTGCGTGTTGTTCGAGAATAGGAACTGTTTCCCCTTCGCGAGAAATGGAGATGGCTCCTTCGTTTTGTTTGATGTGAAGATTGCTCATTGTGTCACTCCATTTCTAAACCGGATTCTTGAAATGCACGGTTTAAAAGATCTGATAAATGTAATGTTTGTGCCCACTGTAAAAGATATTTTTGATCAAGGTTTTTTGCTTGCACTTTTAATATGCCCAATACATCTCGCCACTGACGATCTGAGATTTCATCTCCCTTGCGATACCAGTCTAATTTTTGAATGATGATGTCTTCTGGTGTTGCTATGGAGATTTTTTTGTTGTCACCGTCGACTGCGATTGACTGACGTCTCTGCATTTCTGTTTGGTTGATGGGATTTGAATCGAGCACAAAAATATCCACCTTGATCATGGTTTCGAGGTGGATGATATTAAAGGAAGATGGGTGAGCAACTGCTTGTGTTATGTCTTCCTGGTCAAAATAAAAATGATTAGACAGTGCAAGAGTGAATGCTTCAATATGGTTGGGTTGTAGCGCAACGACCATGTCGATGTCTTGTGTGGCACGGAGTTCGCCATAAATGGAGCTGGCTATCGATCCTCCAACAAAATAATCGATGTCTAAAGATTCTAAGATGTCTGAGACCCATAATGCAACCCGGACAGGTTCGGAAATCACATCAATATCCTTCTTTTTTTGGGTCCCACCCAAAAGCTTTGATCATGGTTTCACGTTCCAAACGCAACGCACCAAGGCGCAAGCGAATTTCTTGTTCATCAGCATGAGGGTGACGTTGGCGAATGCCCATAATGGCAAGGTCTGTGCAGGCTTGTGACATGTGGGCAATTTTTGACATTTTTTCTTGAGGCGACATGCGCTGATAAGCCTCAATTAAGATGCGTTCCACCTTTGCTGAGGTGTCGCGTGACTGAGTTTTATAATGTGCATCTGACATAGCGGTCTTTCGAACAGGTGTTTTGACTATGGTACTCAATTTTTCTGTCTCAGGGTAGGTGTTTTATGTTGTTGGTATTTAATACAAATCTTTATGTATCGAGAACGGGTGTGATGTGCCATTTTTTGCGATACCAGTCCAAAAAACGACCATAGGGTCTGCCAGTTACAAGGCCAAAGATGAGGGCAAAAGGAAGTGCGACTTTGGCTTCTTCTAATGAGGCACCTGATACGGAAAGTGAGGCTGCGTAAGACGTGAATGTTACGATGAACCCCGTGAGGGTATCTAAGATAAGTTTTTGATAATTGGGACTTTGAGATGTGATGCCTGTGAGTATGCTGAGCCATTCTCGTGTCTTGCCGTGTAAACGACCTATACCCAGGTTCCAGGCGATGGCTGCGGTGCGTGATATGAAGATTTCAGAATTGTCCATCCCTACAAAGAATTTTTCCCAAAGACCAAGAGTGGGTACATACCAGATGATGCGTGCCGTTGTATCTACCCAATATGCTTTGAGTGAGCCGACCGATTCGTATGTGGGGTTATTGGGTTTCATAGATTCCTAAAGAGTACACCATTCATCCCCATCATTTTTTTCCCACAGTAAGTTGATGAGATCTATTTGTGGGTCTAAATCACGTAGTTGTTTGAGCATGTTGCATAAGGCTATACGTGCGACAATGATTTCACGATCACGGTCGTCATTGAGGTAAACTTGTTCTATTAGCGTGTGTATGAGTACGCGTTCGGCTTTTTGGATGCGTTCGAGCAATGGGGTGATGTGTTCATCTGGGATATGGGTGCTGGAGATCTCGACGGATGGGATTTCTGCGAAGAGTTGGTCCATGCTTTCGGGAGGCATAGCCATAACGGGACCACGCATTTTATCCCATAGGTCAACGATTTTTGAGATGCGCTGTGCATGATACAGGCATTGAGATAGGGGGTTCAATATAAGCCTTTCGTTTAACTTTTATCACTTGCCTATGTTATTGATAACAAAGTAGGTGCTGGGGTTTGAAGTGATGCTCTTTTACCTGACGCAGTATAAGAAACCTGAAGATGTAGGCAATAAAAAAGTGCCCTGATAGGGCACTTTTTTGTGTGAAAGGGCATGTTATAGATTATTTGCCACTGAATTCTACATTTTCAAAGACCAGTGTCGGTGTTTGCATACTGGTATAAGGGTTGGGATCATTGCCGACAGCGATCAGGCTATTGAGAAGGGTTAGGAAATTGCCCGTGACGTTCATTTCAGACACGGGTGTGGTGAGTTGGCCATTTTCAATTTGGTGGCCACGGAAACCAAAGGAGAAGTCACCGGTTGTTGAATCTGCATTGCCGCCTAACCACGAGGTGACATAAAATCCTTGCGAAACATCTGTGATAAGTTGGGCAAGGTTCTTGTCACCCTTTGCAAATGTGAGGTTTGAAGAACTGCCTGTGGTAGGTTGCCAGCCGAGTTTGCGACCGTAATAGGTGTCGACATAAAAGTTTTTGAGTATGCCATTTTCAATCATGGGCAGTTGGCGTGCCGATATGCCTTCACCGTCGTAGTGGCGAGATGCTAAGCCTCTTACTTGTAGCGGGTCGTCAATAAGAGTTAGGATAGGGTTGGCTATCTGGGTGTTGTTTTTGTCGGCGAGAAAGGAGCGATTTTGCTGAACCGTTTGGGCTTGTAGGGCTCCGATAATGGATCCAAATATGCGTCCACCTGCCTCAGGGTCTACAATGAGGGTGGATTTGACACTATGGGCTTTGGTGCTGTCCAAGCGTGATAATACGCGGTCTAAACCTTCTTGGGCGATTTGTTCGTGTGAAGGCAGATCCGATAGGTGACGGCTGCGTACAATACGTGAGGCTTCGGGGCGTCCATGTTCACCTTCTTTGAGGGTGACACTGACGCCGTAACCGATCGATGTGCCTGACCGGGTGCCCGAAAAACCATTTGAGCTGACACGCACCGATGTGTTCCAGCCATACCAGACATAACCCGATGCACTGACGACGCGTTCATCGGTATGTGTTACGCTATCCATTTTTTTGAGCCAATCCAAACAGACTTCACGCGGAAGATCACGTACGGTTGGGTCATTGTTTTCCAAGTTAAGCGTCGGGCGATCTTCGTATAGTGCCGGATCGGGTATCACGCGATACGGGTCTTGGGAAAGGTGTTTGGTGAGGGCAACAGCATCTGTGGTAAATTGGGCAATGGTTTCAGGGCGTAAGTCAGTTGTCTGATGAGTAGAATAACGTCCATTGACATAAAGTTGAAGGCTTAATCCACGGCTGGTACTTTGTTTGACTTCTTCAATTTTACCATCGCGATAGGTATATTCGGTGCTGTTTTCGTCTCCAACACTTGCAATGGCATTTTCTGCACCCGATTGTTTGGCCAAGCTAACGGCTTGTTGGGCTTGTGTGTGTAGGTCTTGTTCCATGGTGATCCTGTGAGGTGATGATGTGGTTTTTTGTTTTGTTATTGATTGAGGCCACCAACGGTTAGACTTTTGACCAACATGGTGGGTACGCCCATGGATACGGGAACACCTTGACCACTTTTGCCACAGGTCCAACTGCCGTCGTCGAGTTGTGAATCGTTGGCTGCCATTACGACATTTTTGAGAGCATCTGGGCCGTTGCCTATGATATTGACATCTTTGATTGGGGCGGTGATTTTTCCGCCTTCAATGAGCCAACCATTTTTAATATAAAATGTGAAATCACCTGCGCCAATTTGAACTTGGCCGTTGGTAAATGTGTCGGCAATGATGCCATGATCAACCGAGGCAATGATTTCGTCTTTGGTGTGTGGGCCGTCGAGCATGTAGGTTGATCGCATTCGGGGCAAGGGCACATGGCGGAAACTTTCACGACGCCCTGAGCCTGTGGTAGAAACACCATAATGCTTAGCTGATATACGGTCGTGAAGATAGTTTTTGAGCACACCGTTTTCGATGAGTGTGGTACGTTCTGTCGGTTGGCCTTCGTCGTCGATGTTGAGGGCACCCCGATCATTGTCTTGGGTGCCGTCATCTATAATTGTCACAAAGTCGGGCGCAACTTTGGTGTTGAGCATGGTTGAATAGATGGATGTGCCTTTGCGGTTGAAGTCGGCCTCTAGGCCGTGTCCGATGGCTTCATGAAGCAAGATGCCTGAGGCGCCTGCAGCTAAGACTACGGGCATCTCACCTGCAGGGGGGCGACGTGCTTCAAAGAGGATCATGGTGCGATCGACAGCTTTTTGACACACTTGGCGGATGTTGGGCTCGCTAAACCAATGGATGCCTTCTCTGCGTGATACCGATGCGCCATTGCTTTGACGCACGCCATCTTTTAGTGCGGTGACCGAACTATACAATGTGGCCATAGGACGGCGGTCGGTTGCAAAGGTGCCATCGCTGGTCACAATGAGGATACGCTCGTCGCTGTCTGACCATCGGATAGATACCTTTTCAACAGCAGGTTCCATTTGTCGAATAATCGTTTCCGCTTGGGTAACAAGAGGAAGTCGTTCGGCAACATCTACCTGATCCCAGTCACGGTTAATGGGATAATAATTACCAGGTGATTGCAATTGAACGTGCTGAGGGGGCACTGTTTGTGTGCCTTCTGCAATGGCCGCTGCCGTGCGTGCAGCGGCTTTCATGGCATCGATGTCTAAATTTTCGCTGTATGCATAACCGACTTGGTCTCCAAATACTGCCCGGATGCCAACACCTTGTTCGATATTTGTGTTGGCCCGTGAGATAATGCCGTCTTCTAAGCTTAGAGATGTTGTTTTGGTATGCTGAAAATACAAGTCTGCAAAATCAGCACCGCGCGACAGGGCTTCTGTTAGAATGTGTTGTGTGGTGGTTTCATCTATGCCAAACCAGCGCGCAAAAGGGTTTTGATCAAACATCTAAATCTCCTTGATTAGGCATAAAAAACAAAAAGACGGAGCTTCCCCGATAGCTCCGTCTTGACAGCATCCAAATCTTTAGATTTGGCATTCTATCAAATATAGCAAAAAGGGGACGCTTTATTCACACAAATTTTGGCAATTTTTGTAGGTATTTTCTGCAATCTTGTAGGTACTTATGCGTACAAATTTCTTTTTTATCGATCTGTGAGAGGAATGAGACCCGTCATAATGGCGTAGCGTGTGAGATCGGCTTGGCTGTATCGGTCGAGTTTTTTACAGATGCGGCGTTTATATGTATGCACCGTACGGGGTGACAAATCCATCTCTTCTGCAATTTGTGTTGCCGAATCTCCCAGTGCCACACGGCGCAAGACTTCCATCTCTTGTGTTGATATATTGATTTCTGTAGGCGGACGATAGGCCAAAAAGCGCTGTTCTTTGAGCAGTCGGAGCGTTTTGAGCTGGGCTGAAATGAGTTCCACCAAGGGCATTGTGTCTTGTATCCAATCTAAGGCTGTTTCGGCTTCGTTTAATGGACACGCACCTGATAATACTGCGACACATTCGCTGCTGTATTGCAAGCGTTCAAAGAAGGCCACTTTGTCTTCCCATTTTTCTGGTTTGTGGTCTGGGCGCGATTGAACATATTCATCTTGTCCATCTACAACGACAATGCGACCCTTTCGAGCAGAATAGCACAACATAGAATTTTTATCTGTGAGTTCTTCACGCCAATTTAGCTGCCGTTTTACACTGGGTGTCGAACGAGGCGTTAAACGTCCATCTTCCGTGAGGTTGTTAAAACTGGCTATGCGTACGACTTCGAGATAGTGTCGGTCTTCATAAACCACAGCCAGCACCAAAGAGCGAATGCGTGTTGCACGAATGAGTTGTTCTGCCATAACGTCTAAGACGCGTTCTTCATCTTCTAAAGGTAATACAAGACTGCCGACAATCGAAAAAGTTTGATACAAACGATCTTGTTTTTCAAGAAAGGCATCATAGTTTTCGGGGGTGATCACGACGTTTTCTCCCGTGTAGATTATTTGCGATGATGTGTTTGACGATCCAATCGGCCGCGTAATTCTTCAGCAGTATCAATGACGGGATCAATAAGATGCTTTTCAACCCATTCGCGCCCCGTATGGTGCTGGTATAACGGCAGTTGATCAGATTCAAAAGCGGTTTGATAACTTTGGGCTGTTTCGGATAATTTTTCGTTTGAATCGATTATGATTTCTTGTTTTGAGAAGCTGGCGTGCCACAACAAGGCCGAGATCTGGTAGGCGCGTCTTGCAAGGTTTTCGTCGGGGGTGATATGGGGCGTGTTTTTATCATTGAGCAAGGCGACTTTTTGCCAAATGTGTTCATATGGGCGAAATGCTAACAGGGGGATATCTGTGTTGTCGATGCGCAACATTTCACGGTCGCGTTGATAGTCTGCTTCAATCGTAAAGGGCTTTCCGTCTGCGTGACCTGAGATCATTAGTTTTTTTTGTTGGCGTGTTGGAAAGTGTTGCTGGTCGAATCTTTTAAAATTGGTGATCACGTCCATACGAAATCCCGATGTTGTGAGTGTGCCATAAAACCGACCATCGGGTATGGTGTCGTAATCTGAAGATGGCGCATCATAAGGTGAGGATTCGCCAACGGCAATGAGCCCCTTGGGAAAGACGCTGTCGAAGTGGGTGATGTCATAAGAAAGCGTTTCACCCCGCAAGACCAACATGAGAGCCAGGCTGTGAATGGATTCTTGGTATTGAATGGGTTCCATGAATTTTTTGTTTCGGTCATTGCGACGCGATTCCCGATTTTTTTCAAATACAGACTTCATGTATGAAATGGTGACATTTTGATGTGATCGTAAGTATTGGATGATGTGTTCGGTGATGGGGTTGTAAACGAGCAGGAAGTTGTAGCGCATGGTGGCCGAACTGTTTGCAAGGGCGTTTACCAATTGATCACATATGTGTGGGTCTCGTGCTCGCGCCATGGGTTTTTCAGAAAATATAAAACGCCCATCCGGAATCAAACGCGCAAGATAAGGTGTGCGATGGTTGGGTTGTAAGGCCAAGTAGTGGATATCGGCTTCAATGTCACAAAAAGCGTCGATGGTGTCTACGGTTGTGAAGTTTGGCCGATGGAGAAGGTCACCTTGCATTTGTGGATCTATACCACATACCTGCATGTCCAAGGCAAGTGCTGCTTGGGTCATGTGGGTGCCGATGTAGCCACTACAACCGGCAATGGCAATGGTTTTGGGTGTATTCATAAGTAAAGTGAGAGGTATAAAGGTATTGGTTATTTTAGGTCGACAATGACGGGGGCGTGATCAGATATTGTGAGCCCCCCTTCACGATGAATGTAAGATGAGTGGATCCGTTTGGCTGCAGCCGCATTACCAAGTAAGTAGTCAATTCGCCAACCGCGGTCTAATTCACGCGCTTTGCCCCTATTTGACCACCACGAATAGGGGCCTTGTATATCACCTACGTTTTCTCGCAAAAAATCATGCCACCCCGAGTTGAGCAAGTCGCCGATCCAGGCGCGTTCGTGTGGCAAGAAGCCCGATGCATTTTCGTTTCCTTTGGCATAGAAAATATCGCGTGCGGTATGTACGATGTTAAAGTCACCCCCTATTAAGACGGGTGTGCGTTTGCGTTTGAGTTTGTCTGCCCAGGGACGAAATTCAGCCATCCATTCTTCTTTTTTCTGTTGTCGTTCATCTCCTGAAGAACCCGATGGCAAATAGACACTGACCACGTCTACTTGGGCTGTTGAGACATGAAGCACACGACCTTCTGTGTCTTCTGTTCCAATGCCACGCGTTTGTTTTTTTATTGGGTCACGAGACCAAATGGCAGTGCCAGCATACCCCTTTTTTTGCGCGGGGTGCCAAGCAACATGCCATCCGTCGGGGTTTGCCCATTCACGGGGGAGTTGTTCTGGAAGGGCTCGAACTTCTTGAAATAAGATGATGTCGGGGTTGAGTGTATTGATGTGGTCCTGAATACCTTTGCGAATGGCGGCACGTAAGCCGTTCACATTCCAAGTCATGATGCGCATAAATAACAAACTCCAGGTTAGTATCCTATTAGAAACGAGTGTTTTAAGATAATGCCTGTGATCAATAAAATCAATGTCTCACAATATGTGTGATTTTTTGATGCAGGGGTAGAACATTTTGTGATAGGTGTCCTATTTTGACCATGATGTGATACTTGGTGGATTTATATGCAAGTTATTTTAAAATATAAACTTAAGTGTTTTTTTCTGGAAGGTGACGTTTTTGGCACAGGGGTTGCAATGTTATCGGGCATCTGCCTCCTGCCCCGTGAGCACACACAAGTGGTCTCGCGAGACAGGAGAGAGAAAGACAATGTCTCCGAGCTGTTATTGTGAAAGGGTGCCCCGATGGCAACTGCTTCTGTTTGGGATAGCGAAGTTTTAGACATTTATTTTCAAGACATTTCTAATGCTGTGCCTCTGCCGTCTGAAGAGGAAGTGCGATTGGCCAAGTTGATTCACCAGGGTGATGAAGATGCTCGGAATGAACTGGTGGCTGCCAATTTGCGTTTTGTGGTGCGTGTGGCCAGTGAGTATCAAAACTGTGGTTTGCCCTTAGAAGATTTAATTGGTGCAGGCAATGTGGGTTTGATTCATGCTGCCGAACGATTTGATGAAAAGCGTGGATTCAAGTTTATTACTTATGCGCATTGGTGGATCCGGCAGGGCATATACAATGCCATTACACTGGAGTCTCGTTTGGTGCGTTTGCCGGCCAATCGGGTGAAGTTGCTCAGTAGCATTACCAAGCTTTTAAGGCAACTCGGGCAGGCCAATGTAACCGATCCTTCATCTGAGTTTATTGCACAGGAGTTGGGTGTCTCTGTCGAGATGATAGACGATACGCTTTTGCGTGCCCAAGATGTGTGTTCACTTGATGCCGATGTAGATGAAGAGGATCATGCACCTATCAATGTGTTGTCTGATGATGCACAAGCGTTGCCCGATGCTGATGTGATCGCCCATTCGGATCGACGACTGATAGAAAGGGTATTAAATACGTTAGAGGATCGAGAGGCGCAGGTTTTGCGTTTGCACTTTGGTTTGGAAGGACAAGAGCCACGCACGTTGGCACGTATTGGTAAAGGGTTGGGTTTGACCAAAGAACGTGTGCGGCAAATCAAAGAGAAAGCGTTGAGTAAGTTGCGACATCCACTGCGGCGTGGTCATTTGAATGAAGTGCGAGATGCCGGGTAAGATATGTGATCTAAAAAGGGGGTTGGGCTTTGGCCCGACCCCCTTTTTGTTTTTGGCAAGCATTATGGTTTTGGGAGTGCGTTGAGCGCTTGGCGGTATTTTGCTTCTTGAGGAGCCAATCCGATGGCTTGGCGAATGTGCATTCTTGCTTTTTCTATATCACCTTGCATGTGATAAGTTTGGCCAATCAGATACCAAGTATTTGCATTTCTAAGGTTGAGGGACATCGCTTTTTCAAATAAAGGCAAAGCTTCTTGAGGGCGATTTTCTAAGAGGTAAATTTCACCGAGGTGTTGATAGACGAGATCGAATTCAGGCAATAGGGTTATCACTTGGTTGTAGGCATTCTTGGCTTCGGTGTATTGTTTTTGTACTTGGAATGTTTGTCCCAGCAGATACCAGTTTTCTGCTAAAGTTTTGGGTATCCACTTGGGGGTACCCCCTGTTTGTGCATACAATGCCAAGCTATGTTCCAAATATGAAATGCCTTCATGGTACAAACCCGCTTTAGACAAACCCATTCCTATTTCGTCTGGTATGCCCCCAAACTGTTTTTCTAATTTTTGCCACAAAGTTTCAGCCTCTTGGCGTTGCCCAGCTTTTAAGAGGGTGTTAACCATCATGATTTGACTGAGGAGATAGTTGGGCCGCAAGTCACTGGCTTTTTGGAAGGCTTGCTTGGCTTCGTCCCAGTTTTGGGCTTTGTAGGCCTGAATGCCCGCAATGAGTGCGTGGTCGGGATAGACTGGGTCGCGTTTGGTTTGTTCTTGCCACGATGCAATTGCTTGGGCGACGTTCCCTGTGCGTTTGTAAATAGTGACCTGAGGGTGGTCGTAGGCCGTTACTGTGGGGTCGGAATCGGTATGATGAAATGACCACCCAAAAAGAGAGGGTGAGATTTGAAACTGTTTGTGGATAACAAAGCCCAATTCGCCCATTTTAAGTTTGCGATAATAAGTGTGGCCAATGGGATATTGGGTGGATACACTGGCGAATTGACGGGTTCGGTTTTCGTCTATGGCGATGATCCAATCAATCGTTTTTAAGAGGTCGTCGATGTAGGCGATTTGTTCCCAATAAGGAATGAATCCTTCTGTGTTGAGAAGGAAGTTTGCTTGGTCGGTTTTGATGCGATATTGATTGGGTGAGACCATCCATTGCGTCGAAAATCCGCCGCGTTCTGTGAGTACGCTGGCGTTTTTGGGGATATTCTGACTGATCCATTGCGTTGCCACAATTCGGCTGTCTTCTTTGTCATAGATACTTGTAAATGTAAGGGCATAAACAATCGTTGGTATGGCAATTAAAATGCTGGGCAATGAGATGGCAAATTTGAATGTGAGGTGTTTTTGAAACCATTGCCCAATGAATAGGCTCGTGTAGGCACCTAAGATGCACAATGTGGGAAGCATGGGGGTTGTATAACGAATGGGTTTGGTGTGTAACCCACCTACCAATAAGAAGTAGGGTATGAGCCAGCTCAATAAAATGAGTCCAATGATAGAGCGCTGATGGATAACGAGCACGATGCCAGCGAGTGCCGCAAGTTCTAAAGGATAACCCAATGCATCGCGTAAGAGATGGGAAAAATAAAAAAGATAGGGTGTTGTGGAAAAGTCGTAGAGTGTCCAGATATGCACGCGTTCACCCCGTGCAATTTGCATGCTGGGTATGAGTCGGCGTGCATCGTTATCGCTGAAAAATAGGGCGGGGTCAAGGATGAGGAAGGGTTCGCAGATGAGCAATATTGTCACCCCAATTGCGACAGCAATCCCTATCCTTTTCCATATCTCAGGGGATCTGAAGTGCAAGAAGGCAAAGGTGAATTTTTTTGGCGCTTCTGCTTCTTTGTTTGCTTGTGATTTGTTTAAAAGATGGGCCATTAAAAAAGGGATGCCCATCCAAACGCCAACCAAACGGGTTCCTGTTGCCAACCCAATGGCGATGCCAAATGCGATGTAGAGGCGGGTTTGTGAGGCGGGTAAATGGATTGCAATGTAGAGGGCGAGTGTTGCCCAAAACGTTAGGGATATGTCAACGGTGTAGTAGTGACTTTGTTGGATGTGTCCAGTGCAAAATGAAAGGAAGAGTGCGCTGAGTAGTCCTGTGGATGTATTGCCAATTTTGCGGCCAATTAAGAATACGAGGAAAACGGTGAGTGTACCTAAGAGGGCTGAGATGCTGCGCGCTGTGAGGTGGGTAAAATAAGTTGTGTTTTCTGTAAAGGGCGTGATATCGGCTAAGAAACCTATGGTGTGTGCCGTTGCGGCGAGCAGATACATTGGTGCTTTACCATAAGAAGAAACGATGTCGCGCATGTTGTGGCCGATGTGTGCGGCACTTTCTATGAGGGTTTGTTCATCGGGGTGGAAGGCGTGAAATTGACCTGTTTGGTGGTTTGTACCCCAATCGAGGCCATAAAACCTCAGGCCTGTTGCGCATATGAGTATGGTGATTAAAATACCGAGATTTTTCCGGGTCACATTTGCTCCAGTGTATTTTTCTATGATGCGTATTTCTCGATATTCGGCAATTTGGACAAAAATGTGAAGCGCATAAAAAAGCCCATCCGTAATTTTTGATGGGCTTTTGCTTTGGGCATATAAGCTAATTGTTGATCGGTTGGGACGGTTTGGTGTTGCGGGTTAGGCCAGTTGGAAGACCTTGGGAAAGGTAGTCAGGTTCTCACTGCCATTTTTTGTAACGACCACAAGGTCTTCTATGCGTACTGCACCTCGGTTAGGGTAATAGAGACCAGGTTCTACAGTGACAACATGACCTGCGCGCAGTGTTTGTGCTGTTTTGCTCATGCGAGGGGCTTCATGTATTTCTAAGCCAATGCCGTGACCTGTGCCGTGAAAGTATCCTTGCATGCGGCCATCTACTTCACCGGTTTTATAATTGCGGCTTTCAAAGAGGTTTACAATGGCCTCGTGAATGGCTTTGCCATCGGCGCCTTCTTTGATGCGTTCGAGCGCAATCTGCTGGCCTTCGAATACGGTGTCGTAGATGTTTTGCAGCGCGGTGGAGGGCTGACCTTTGACGACTGTGCGCGTGATGTCGGCAAAGTAGCCTGTGCGATTGTTTCGTGGGAATATGTCGATGATGATGGGTTGATGTGCCAATAAGGGGCCACTGCCTTCGTTGTGTGGGTCACAGGCTTGATCGCCACATGCTACAATGGTATGTGTGGCGCTGCATTCTCGTTTGAGCAAGATGGTGAGAATACAATGTTTGACCCTTTCCGATGTAAGTGGCTCATGGTTGAGGTAGAGGGTATTGTTTTGGATTTCTGATTGGCGAATGAGGTTAATGGCTGCTTCCATGGCAGCTTCTGTGTGTTGTTGGGTTTCTCGAATGTGGGCAATTTCTTCGGGTGTTTTGATTTCGCGTTCTGACCAATAAACGCTCTCTGGAAATGTGATTTCGTATCCTTTTGCGCGAAGGTTGTCGGCGGATGCGATGGGAAATGTGCGTGGAACATGGAGTTTATGAATGTTTTTTTCGATAAGAAGTTGGCATAAAGCGTCTAATGCCGTTAGGGATTCGGTGCCCGCGTTTTTGGCTCGTTCGAGATAATGGGAGAGAGAGAGGACTTGGTCAACACGGGATTGTGATTTTGCACGGTCGATTTCCAGATCTGACATGAGCAATAATTTTTCAGAGGACGTTTGTAAAAAGATGAAACTGTCGGGCGCAAGAAAACCTGTGGCATAATACAAGTCTGCATCGGTTTCACTTGCGGCAATGATGAGTCGGGCTTCTTGAGACGTGCTCATGAAATCTGATCCTTTATGTGATTATATAAAATAGTATTAGGGGCAGGTTTAAAAAACCTGCCCCTAAAAATTACGAACTATTGGTGTTAAAGTCTATTGGGGGATGCGTATTTCAACTGGCCGACGACGGCCACCATTTTTAACATGAAAGATAGCAGATCGTCCTTTTTCCAATTTTGTGAGTGCGTCTTCAAAGTCTTTAACAGATCGAATGTCTATTTCAATGGGATATTGCAAAACACTTTGGATGACATCACCTCTTATAAAACCCGCACGGCGTGCTTGGCGCGAGGCATCCGTTACCAAAACACCTTCGATATCTTTAGGCAAACCTGCTTGACGTGACAGCTCGGGGGTAATATCCTGAACCGTGATACCTATTTCCGAAATTTCTTTACTTTTCTCAGGACGTTGGTGTGAGGTTGTTTGTTGCATGTCTTCTGGAATTTTATCGGTTAGGGTTGCTGTGATGGTGCGATTCTTTCCACGTCTAAAAATACCGAGGGTTATTGTGTCATCTGGCCGTTTGCGTCCGATAATGCTTTGAAGTTGATTGGGGCGATTTACTTCTTGTCCATCAACACTGAGGATGATGTCATCGGCTTTTAATCCTGCTTTTTCTGCTGGTGTTTCTAAAATGACCCTGCCGATTAAAACGCCCTTGGGGCGATCGAGACCGTAGGCTTCAGCTGTGCCAGAGGTGACTTCTCTGAGCTCAACGCCGAGAATACCACGTTTGACTTCGCCATATTCAATGATATCATCCATAACCTTTTTGGCCAGGTCGATGGGTACTGCAAAGCTGTATCCGACAAAACCACCACTTCTACCTGTTGAGGCAATGGCTGTATTGACACCAATAACTGCGCCATCGAGATTGACAAGGGCACCACCAGAATTGCCAGGGTTCACAGCAGCATCTGTCTGAATGAAGTCTTCAATGCTGAGGCCCGTTTGGTCTTGAAGGATGTTGATGTCACGGCCAATGGCGCTGACGATGCCGGAGGTGACTGTCGATTCCAAGTTGAGTGGCGCACCTACAGCAAGAACCCATTCACCAATTTTTACTTTGTCAGATTGTCCCACTTGTGCAGGTTTTAAATCTGTTGCATCAACCTTGATAACTGCAATATCGGTGAGTTGATCAGAGCCGACGAGTT
>JBLHJX010000128.1:0-14924 GCA_047619225.1 Candidatus Latescibacterota bacterium | reverse complement strand
CCTGTGACCACCACCCCGAATAAAATCCAATAGCCAAAGCATTTTGATGCACATAAACCCCAAGCTGAGGCAAACGCGGAAACGCACTCTTCTTCAGCTTGCGATCTACAAAATACAAACACGCATGATCGCGAGGCCGATTGCGATTGGGCTGAAAATCTAGCGTCGTATAAATGGGTGACACAATGGGAACAAGATCGGGATACAACTTTGTGAGGCGAGGTTTTAAACGATCGCACAGAGCAACCATGCGTTGGTGCAAATGGGTTGCACCCTGGGGTGTGCCATTGCAGGCAAGAAAATCATTGGGAGAGAAATTAAACATAGGGATCACATATCATACAGACCCAAAAACCAAAGGCCTCTAACCTCGCATCAACGAAGAGAGACCTATGACTTGTGACCTGTTGACTTGGGACTTATTTTTTATCCTTCAAACACCACCCGATTGCGGCCACTACCCTTGGCCGTATACAACCGACGATCTGCCAACGTAATCATCTCGCGGGGGTCGTCAAATCCACCATCTTCGGGAAAGCTCGAAACCCCTGCGCTCAACGTGATCTTTAAGGGGTGTTTGTCTTCATTAAATGTCCGCCCTGCAACTTCAGACCGCAAACGTTCAGAAAAAGTACGCGCACCTTCTTTGGACGTATGTTGCAAAATGGCCAAAAACTCTTCACCACCATAACGAACAAGGGCATCTTCTTGGCGAAATAACGCAATGGTCAACGCCGCCACTTCTCTCAACACCAAATCACCCGTATCATGGCCGTGTGTATCATTCACTTCTTTAAAATGATCCAAGTCAAACATCACACACGAAAACGGCGTATTATGCCGGGTGGCCTCAGCCAAACGCGAACGCAAAAACGTATTCAATGCACGCCGGTTATAGGCCCCCGTAAGCGGATCGGTCAACGACAACTCCGACAAACGATGGTATTCGGCCAACAGCTCATCTTGGCGTTTCTTTTGCCGAATAAGTGCCCGAACGCGAGCCGCCAACTCTTCAGGCGGAATCGGCTTCACCAAATAATCTACGGCCCCCAAATCGAGCCCTTTAATCTTAGACGCGGTATCATCGTGAGCCGAAAACAAAACAATGGGAACCATATCAAAACGCGACTCTTTACGAATGTTCTTGAGCACATCATATCCCGATATATTGGGCAATGTCAAATCAAGAATAAGCAAATCGGGCGTTGCAGTATCTAAACGCTCCAAAATATCATCGGCATCAGGCAGCGAATCGACCACATGACCCTCTCTACCGAGCGTCGCTTCAACAAACATGCGCAATGCAGGATCATCATCGACAATTAGAATTCTTGGCATAGTCATTCACAGGCAAAAGGGTTGAACTGATTTTTCGCTATAAGTATGTTTGAAATAGGAGAATGTGTCAAGCCTTAAAAGTGTATTAACATTGACAATACTTGGTTTTATGACCTGCCATGATGTGATTCTTTGGGTGCCTGGTACGCAACATCCAAATGCGGCGTGTCAACACGTACACCGCCCTGAACCTTAGAATCCAAACAACTTTCAAGCATCCCACTCACAATCAAGGTGCGTTCAACCGGAAAAGGAGCAACACCCGTTTGAAACATCTCATCAATCTTATGCACCAAACACGCCGAATAACTTACATTGGGAATGGGCGTCAAGAAAAATTGTGTTGAAACAGGCTCCGATTCCCCTTTTAACTGTGCCGCAAAACAATAATCCTTCGTCGCCCCATTCAACATCAACATCGTTGCCCGCAACCCATCCTTGTATTCAATCACATACAATGCAGGATTCTCCGCCAATCGCTGCAATTCCCCACTGCCCAACAAATCCTGCGTGCGCCCATCTTCCTCCGTCAACCCCAACGGAGAATCCCCCCGCGACAGTGCCGCTTCCATCAGCCGACGCGACCACCGCTCATCCTCCCAAACCGCAGCGCCCGTCACCATTTGCACAGCCTTGATGCCCGTCTCCCCACCCTTGCGCCGTTCCACCATACACTGCATGGCTTCCAAAACATGATAATCCATCGCATCCGACCCACCATTCCCAATCATCAACGCATCTTCAACCTCACACCCCCACGGCAACTCCAAATCGGGCAACCGCCACGTCACCGGCAAAGACGACCCCGCCAACACCGGAAACCCAAGCCGCTTCGCGTCCCCCAACATCTCTTTCCCTTTTTCAAAACTGTACGACAAATGTTTGTCATTATAAACAGGCACCGCCCGCCCATCCGCCTCAAACACCTCAACACACGCCTTAAAAAACTCATACCGCGGATACAATTTCTGCCCCTTCTCATTGTTCGGATATTCCCCATGCTCCCCAATAATCAAAACCGCATCCACCGCCAATTCATCCCCCCCACACCGCAACGCCTCCGCAATCGTCCCATAAACCCCAAACCCAAATTCCCGCGCCCTATCCACACTCTGATCATTCTCAGGACGCTGATCCACATACAAAGACACCACCCGAGCATTGGGCCGAACCCACTGCCCCTCATAAGGATACCCCACCAAAAACCGATCCACAAAATGCTGCGCGTGCGAAAGATACCGATAAATAGTCGTAACAACCGCAATTCTCTTAGGAGATGACATGGTAGTCTTTCAAAATGAAATTGGTTAAAAAAAATTAAACATCGGGCACATTAGCCCATCAAAAAATTACTCAAGATTTTCCGTGTGATTCCGTCCAGCTATTGATTTTATAAAAACACCTACGTTAACAGGCTAAATCACCTGTTGTACCCACCCACGGTATTCGCGGAAAATCAGCCCTCCCGGCACCTGAGGGACGGCCTTTTTTGCTTACTTTTTTTGGCTGCTGAAAAAAAGTAAGTCGCCGAAGGCAAACATCGAAAAAAGTAAAAATATGCAAATAATTCGACCCTTTTCCGTCGAAGACAAACAAAGTAAAACTTCATTTTTGAATTTGTTTTTGAAGTTGATTGATCTCTCAACCATTCCAAAACGTAGATCCCTCCAACGCCCTATACCGAATACTCAAATGCGGCGTCTCCACCCGCACCTGCTCCCGATGCAAACTCTCCACCGCCGCCGCCACCAACCCCGTCGTCAACAACGTCCGCTCAACTGGATAACTCGCCTCCCCATTCAAAATCATCTGCTCAATATGATACACCTGCGGCGAGAAAAAATTCGCCAACGTCGTACGCGCAGGCGGCATCGGCAAATACATCTGCGTCGACAAAATACGCCCATCCCCCATCCGCGCAGCAAAATTAAAATCCTCCACCAACCCCCGCATCAAAACCATCGTACACACCAACCCATCCCCATGACCATACTGATACGCCACCGGATCTTCCACCAACTTCTTCAACTCATCAACCGTCGGAAAAACATGATTAAACCCCTCCCGTGCTGGCTTCAACGTATGACTGCGACATAACGCCGCCTCAAACAAATCCCGTGGCCAAACCCCACCCCCATGCGCCTCCCAAAACCGATCCCCCCGATACGCCTCCAACCACGTCACCCCCGCTTCCCCTCCCTTGCGCCGCTCCACCATACACTGCAACGTCTCCAACGCATGAAAATCATACGAATCCACGCCCCCATAAGCCACACACACCGCCTCGCTCGTCTCTTCCCCATATGGAAAATCAATAGCAGGCGTACGATATGTCACCGGCAAAGACGACCCCGCCATAAACGCAAACCCCATCTCCTGCGAAATATCATACATCTCCCTCGCCCAATCCCAGTTCCAAGACAAATGTTTGTCATTAAACACCGGACACGTTTTCCCCGTCAACTTAAACACCGCCACAATCTGCTTAAACAACTCATACCGCGGATACAACCGCTGCCCCTTTTCATTCGTATCATACTTACCGTGTTCACCCACCAATATCACCCCATCCACCGCCAGCGTATCCGTCCCACACAACAACGCATCAGCCACCGTCTGATAAATCGTCATATGTGGGAATCTTTCCGCCCGATCCTCGCTCAAATCCCCCTCCGGCCTTTGATCCACATACAACGACACCAAATCCATATCCGGCCTATGATGCTTCCCTTGCCAACCATACCCCTCCAAAAATCGATCACAAATATGTTGGCCATGCGAAAACTTCCGATATTCCGTCACAATCCCTGCAAGCTTAGGTCTATTTGACATATTCCATTCCAATACATGTTTTGAAAAAAGGGTTGGGCGATTAACTTTCGTGATCCAGAAGGGGTTGAAGGGTTGGAGGGTTCCGTGTTCTTCCCCATCTTGTTTCTTCCGTGCCCTTCCGTGATCGGGATCCAAGATAACACCTCCCAATCCAAAGTGCAACCCCTTCAACACAAGCTTGCTGTTTATCAAAACAGATATATATTCACCCATTCAAACCATCAAAAACCCAACATTTAACCTACCCTATCATCTCCCTCTTCCAAAGGGAGACACAGAGGGATTGAGGTTCCTATGCAACAAATCTACGGCATCGTCCCGCCCATGGTCACACCCTTCAAAGATGACGACACCATCGACGAAGGCGCATTTCGCGAAGAAGTCAATTACCTCATCGAAACCGCAGGCATCCACGGCATCGCCGTCACAGGCAGCACAGGCGAAGGTCACACCCTCTCCGACGATGAAGTCTACACCCTCACCAAATGGGCCATGGAAGAAGCCAAAGGCCGCATCCCCATCATCACCGGCATCATCACCGACAGCACCAAAACCGCCATCGAACGCGGCAAAGCCGTTGCCGATCTCGGCCCAGTCGCCCTCCAAGTTACCCCCGTCCACTACCTCTTTCGCCCCGATGATGACGCCATGCTACGCCACTTTGATGCCCTCTGCGAAGGCACAAGCCTACCCGTCATGATCTACAACGTCGTCCCCTGGACCTACCTCTCTCCCGAACTCCTCACCCGCATCATCGACACCGTTGAAGGTGTCGTCGGTGTCAAGCAAAGTGCCGGTGACATGAAACTCCTCGCCGACCTGCTCCTCATGGCCGGAGATCGCGCCCGCATCATGACGGCCGTCGATGCCCTGCTCTATCCCTCTTATGCCCTGGGTGCCCACGGCTCCATCGCCGCCATCCTCACCGCCGCCCCCACCCTCTGTGTCGCCCAATGGAACGCCTATCACGCCGGAGACCACGACACAGCCCTCGCACTTCACAAAAAACTCCTGCCCATCTGGAACGCCATCTTCGCCGACAACTTACCCGCCAATACCAAATACGCGATGCACCTACAAGGCCGCAATGGCGGCGTCCCCCGCCCTCCGATGCCACCCACATCAACAGATCAAAAAGATCCCATTCGTGCAGCATTAGAAAATGCAGACTTATTATAATTATTGGAGAAACATGAAATGCCATCAAAATCCAAATACATATACCTGTTGGTAACCATCGCTCTGATCATCATCCCAACAATTGCCCAAGCCCAACAAAGACCTTCCGGCCCCTCCTGGCGAGGTATCCTGCGTCATCCTACAGAATGGTACGGCACCGAAGAAGCCATTCGCATTGCCGACAATGTCCTCTTGTATCAGCACAAAAATGGCGGCTGGGGCAAAAATGTCAATATGGCCAAGGTATTCGACGATACCGAAAAAGCCAAAATAATTGAAGAAACAAAAACCGTCCAAACCACAATCGACAATGGTGCAACCTTTACCCAAATGCGCTTCCTTGCGCGTGTCTATCAGGCCAGCAATGCCAAACGCTTCAAAGACAGCTTCCTTCTCGGCACAGACTATCTCCTCGCCGCACAATATGAAAACGGCGGTTGGCCTCAGTTTTATCCCATCCGCAAAGGCTACTACCAACACATCACCTTTAACGACGGTGCAATGATCGGCGTGATGAGCCTGCTTCGCGATATCTCACAAGAAAAAGAACCTTTCACATTTGTCGATCAACCCCGTCGTGACCGTGCCACCACAGCCATTAATAAGGGTCTCGAAATCATCCTGAAAACACAAATCACAGCCAACGGCAAACAAGTCGCCTGGTGCGCCCAGCACGATCGCGAAACCCTTCTTCCAGCAAAAGCACGCGCCTACGAATTGCCATCAATAAGCGGAAGCGAAAGTGTCGGCATTGTGCGTTACCTTATGGAAATTGAAAATCCGGACGCGCACATTATCCAATCCATAAAAAGTGCTGTCAGTTGGTTTGAGCGCTCAAAATTGCTTGGCATTGTCGTTGAGCGAAAAGAAGATCCCAGTTTAAAAAGAGGATACGACCGCATCGTGGTTCAAAAACCTGATGCCCCTCCCATGTGGGGCCGTTTTTATGATATTGAAAGCAACCGAGTCATCTTTGTCGGACGCGATAGCATCATCAAATACAATCTCGCCGATATAGAACACGAACGACGCATCGGTTACAGCTATCTCGGTAACTACGCCACACGCTTATTGGAAAAAGAGTATCCGGCTTGGAAAGAAAAGTGGCAGGTCGATTGAGGAATTAGAATTAAATAACACCCACCTTTGGAGAAATTTACCATGCCTCAGCGCGATCTCATCAAATTCGTCAATCCCGAACAAGGCACCGCGTCTGTTCACCGCTTCTCAAACGGCAATACCTTGCCCTTGGTCACGCGCCCATTTGCCATGACCTCGTGGGCACCTCAAACCGAAGAAAGCCCTCGTTTTTACCACCCCGACGCACACCAATTCGAAGGCATCCGCGCCACCCGCCAACCCAGCCCCTGGATCGGCGACTACGGCCACTTCACCATCATGCCCCAATCTGGTCGCCTCTTCACCAGCGATGGCCGACGCGCCTCCATCTTTCGCCGCGACCAAACCGAAATACGCCCCAACTATTTCAGAACCTATCTGGGCCGCTATCAAACCACCCTCGAAATGACCCCCACCGAACGCTGTGCCATCTTTCGTTTCTCTTTTCCCCAAAACAAAACACCACGGGTCATCATCGATACCTTCGACGGTGAATCACACATCCAAATAAACCCCGACCAACAAACCCTCACCGGATACACCCGATCCAACAGCGGTGGTGTGCCCGAAGGATTCGCCTGTTATTTCTACGCCACATTCGACCGCGCCATCACAGGCTACGGTACCTTCCAAAGCAAAGAAACACACGAAGGCGAACAAGAACGCACAGGCAACCGCGTCGGCGGCTACGTCGAACTCGATAACCAAACCATCAACATGCGCATTGGCACTTCATTCATCAGCACCGAACAAGCCAAACAAAACCTCGAACACGAGCTCGGCAATCGCCCCTTCGACGCTATCCGCCTCGAAACCGAAAACCTCTGGCAACACATGCTCAACCGCGTCCACATCGAGGATGCCACAGAAACACAAAACAAAACCTTCTACACATCCCTCTATCGATCCGTGCTCTTCCCACGTTTTTGGCACGAATACGACAAAGACAACACCCAAATCCACTTTAGTCCCTACGACGGCCAAATCCACCCCGGCCCAATGGTCACCGACAACGGTTTTTGGGACACCCACCGAACCGTCTACTCACTCCTCTCCATTCTCTATCCCGAGCACCTCACCACCATCATGCAAGGCTGGACCAACGCCAGCAAAGAAGGCGGCTGGACACCCAAATGGGCAAGCCCCGGTTATCGCGCCTGCATGATTGGTACCCACCTCGATGCCGTCTTCGCCGATGCCTACACCAAAGGCATTCGCAACTTCGACATCGAGACCGCTTATCAAGCCATGTTAAAAAACGCCACCGAAGTCGGCGACGACGAAGGCAACTATGGCAGACGTGGCATTCGTGAATTTGACCAACTCGGCTACGTACCCGCCGACCAAATTGAACACGCCGCATCCCGCACCCAAGACTTCGCCTACAACGATTACTGCGTAGCCCAAATCGCCAAAGCACTCGGCAAACAAGACGACTACAACCGCTTCATCAAACGCGCCACTTATTACCGCAACACCTTCGACCCCAACGTAGACTTCATGCGCGGCCGAAATGCTGACGGCTCCTGGCAAACCCCCTTCGATGAATTCGCCTGGGGAGGCGCATATATCGAAGGCTCCGCCTGGCAATGCACCTGGGCCGTCCCCCACGACCCTGCCGGTCTCATCGACCTCTTAGGCGGCCCCGAAAAATGCAGTGAAAAATTAGACCAAATGCTCGCCCTCCCCCCCATCTTCGACGTGGGCACCTACCCCACCGAAATCCACGAAATGACCGAAATGGCCGCCGTAGACTTTGGCCAATACGCCCACTCCAACCAACCCGTTCATCACGTCCTTTATCTCTACACCTGCGCCGGCAAACCCGCCAAAACCCAATACTGGGTACGCCGCGTATTAAATGAACTCCACTCCGCCGAACCCGATGGCCTTGCAGGTGATGAAGACAACGGCGAAATGTCCGCTTGGTACATCTTCAATGCCCTCGGCTTCTACCCCTTCTGCCCCGGCCACCCCTCCTACATCCTCGGCAGCCCCCTCTTCAAAAGCGCAACCCTCTTTCTACCCAACAACAAAACCCTCACCATCAACGCCCCAGAAAACAGCGCACAAAATGTCTACACCCAAAACATCCAACTCAACACCCAAAACATAAACCGAGCCGACATCACCCAAGAAAACATCACAAACGGCGGCACCTTATCCTTCACGATGACCAACACACCCCACGATCCCAATTGGTCAGATAAAGAATTACCCTACTCATTGTCACGCGATGTATAACACAAAATAAAAAAGCCCTCAAAATTTCAAGAGCTTTCCACACACGATTTATCTATGTTTTATTGAACCATCATCGGAGGCCCCATGCCATCACCCATACTACCCAAACACGCCAACAACCTCATCGACGTATCCAACCCCAACCTCTCACCCAATGGCACATCCCTCATCTTTACCCGAACACACGTCAATACCAAAGACATGAAATCCATTTCTCAAACCATGCACCAAGCCCTACCCAATAGCGACCCAGAAATCTTCACCCAAGGCCAAAAAGACACACGCCCGCAACATGCCCCAAACGGCAAAACCATCGCCTTCCTACGCCCAGACGACAAAGGCAAAAAACAAATCCACCTCATCTCAACCACTGGCGGCGAAGCCAAGCAATGCACCACCCTCAATACAGGCATCAATGACTTTTCCTGGTCGCCCGACAGCCAACAATTTGTCGCCATATCACGCATCAACTCCGACCCACCAAAAGAAGACAACGCGTATCCCAAATCACAAGTCGTCCAACGCATTCGTTATCGCGGAGATGGAGAAGGCTGGCAAGGCAACACCTTCCTCCAACTCTTTGTCATAAATGCTCTAACAGGTGAAGCAAAGCAAATCACCAACAACGAAGGCGACCACCATTCACCCACGTGGTCACCCGACGGAAAGCACATCGCCTTTATCACCGATGCCATTGAAGACCGTGACATTAACCGCCGCTCCGAAGCACACATCATCACCCCACAAAGCGGGCAATCCCAATGTTGGTCCAACGACCTCAGCCGCGTAGACACCCTCGCTTGGTCACCTGACAGCTCACAACTGGCCGCCGTCGGATCACACGACGCCGATATCTGGGACCCCCGCATGTCTTGGCTCTATATCCTCACGCCAGACAAACCTGCCCAACATCTAACCGACGGCACCTTCACCATCGCCTCACTTGCCCAAAGCTCCTGGACAAACGACGATCATATTATTATCGTTGGTGATCGCGCCGGAGAATCCACCCTCTACCGCGTGCCAACAAAAAGTGGAGAAGCAACGCCCATCACCGGTGGGGGGCAAATGTTCACAGCCCTCACAATTGCAAATACCCAAATCGTCGTTCAAACCAATTCACCCACTTCACCAAGCGACCTCGTCGCCATCCATCTCGAAAATGGCACACCCAACCAGCTCACACATTTCAACCGTGAATTTCTATCCCAACATCCACCAGCAACACTCGAAAAGTTCACCTTTTCACGCAACAACCTCAACATCCAAGCCCGTGTCTTTTTCCCCTCCGATTTCGACGAATCAAAAAAGTATCCCCTCATACTCGAAATTCATGGGGGCCCCAATGGCCGCTTCTCAGATTATTTTGACATCACCCACCAAGTACTCACCGGCGCAGGCTACATCGTTCTTGCTGTCAATCCCAGAGGATCCTCCTCCTACGGCCCAGACTTTCTCAAAGCCGTCCTCTGCGACTGGGGTGGCGAAGACTTCCTCGATCTCATGGCCGCCGTCGACGAAATTTGCAAACGCCCCTATGTCGATGCCAATCGCCTCGGCGTCCACGGATACAGCTACGGCGGCTTCATGAGCAGTTGGATCGTCGGTCACGATCACCGCTTCAAAGCCGCCGTTATAGGTGCACCCTGTATCAACCTACACAGCATGTATGGCACATCCGATATTGGTGTCTCTTTCGGTGAAAACCAATGGGGCGGTTCCTCCGTTGGCGATGTCGATATCCTCCTCAAACACTCACCCCTTACCTATGCCACCGAAGTGCAAACCCCCGTCCTCCTCATGCACGGTGAAGTCGATTACCGCTGCCCCATTGAACAAAGCGAACAATTCTTCGTCGCCCTCAAACGCCAAGGCAAAACAGTCGAATTTGTGCGCTTTCCAGATGGTGCCCACGGCTTTCGAAGAAACGCACATCCTACCTTCCGTGAAGAATACCCACAACGCATGATCGACTGGCTCAACCGCTATGTATAATCCAATGCCATAAAAGTATGCATGAATCGATAAAATTTGTCCTAAATTCACATTTTCGCATACCATAGCTTTTGACATAACGTTGGTAAGCAAGAAAAAAAAAACTTGCATGAATTCTAAAGAGGATAGATCATGAGCGGGTCTTAAAACGACATAAAAAAGGTATCGCTGATCCGAAAGCCACCATTAAGGCTTTCCTACAATGAGCAATCATTGTAGGTTGTAATATCACACTAATTTATACGGATCAACACCCCAAATTCAGACCAAACATCAGGAGGACAACGTGTCAGACAAAGCAAGCCAATGCCCATTTTCTTCAGGCGCAAACACGACGCACGAAGCCAGATCGAACAAAAACTGGTGGCCCAACCAACTGAACCTGAGAATTCTTCATCAGAACACACCTCAGTCAGATCCCATGGACGAAGATTTCAACTATGCTGAGGAATTCAAGTCTCTCGATCTCAGCGCCGTAAAAAAAGACCTCGAAGCATTAATGACAGACTCGCAAGACTGGTGGCCCGCCGATTACGGCCACTACGGCCCATTTTTTGTCCGCATGACCTGGCACGCCGCCGGAACCTACCGCATTGGCGATGGCCGTGGTGGCGCTGGCACGGGTCAATTGCGCTTTGCCCCCTTAAACAGCTGGCCCGACAACGGCAACCTCGACAAAGCACGTCGCCTGCTCTGGCCCATCAAGCAAAAGTACGGTCGCAAACTCTCGTGGGCCGACCTGCTGGTTCTCACCGGCAATGTGGCGCTCGAATCGATGGGATTCAAAACATTCGGTTTTGCAGGCGGGCGCGAAGACGTTTGGGAGCCCGAAGACGATGTAAACTGGGGATCTGAAGACACATGGCTCGGAGACGAGCGTTACACCGGCGACAGAGAACTCGATGATCCACTCGGTGCTGTTCAAATGGGTCTCATCTACGTAAACCCAGAAGGGCCAAACGGCAACCCCGACCCCATCGCTTCTGCCAGAGACATTCGAGAAACGTTTGCTCGCATGGCAATGAACGATGAAGAAACAGTTGCACTGATTGCTGGCGGACACACATTTGGCAAAGCCCACGGTGCCGGCGATGCTGCCTTAGTAGGCCGCGAACCCGAGGGTGCCGCCATCGAAGAGCAAAGTCTCGGCTGGAAAAATGCCTTCGGCAGTGGTAAAGGCGGCGACACGATCACCAGCGGATTAGAAGGTGCCTGGACCAACGAGCCAGCAAAATGGGACAATGGCTTCTTCGACAACCTGTTCAACTATGACTGGAAGCTCACAAAGAGCCCTGCTGGGGCACAGCAATGGATCCCGAAAAATGCATCTGCCAAGGACACAGTGCCAGATGCGCACGATCCCTCAAAAAAACACGTCCCCATCATGCTTACAACAGACCTCGCACTCAAAGAAGACCCACGCTATAGGCGCATTTCAAAACGCTTCCATAAGAATCCAAAAGCGTTCGCTGATGCCTTCGCCAAAGCATGGTACAAACTCACGCACCGCGACATGGGCCCTCCATCCCGACTCCTTGGATCGTTGGTACCCAAAACAGTGCAACTGTGGCAAGACCCTGTTCCCGAAGTCAATCACAAATTGATTTCAAAGCAGGATATCAACGCCCTCAAGAAAGATATCCTCACATCAGGGCTCAGCATTTCCCAGCTGGTTTCAACCGCATGGGCATCGGCTGCAACGTTTCGTGGCACCGACAAACGCGGTGGGGCAAATGGCGCGCGTATTCGCCTTGCGCCGCAAAAAAATTGGAAAGTTAACAAGCCAGCAGAACTGGCCAAGGTATTAAAAGCCCTTGAGAAGGTTCAGAAGACCTTCAACGGCTCGCTATCGGGCGGGAAGAAGGTGTCGTTGGCTGACGTGATCGTGTTGGGTGGGTGCGCAGCCATCGAACAGGCAGCACAGAACGCCGGGCACAACGTGCAGGTTCCATTCTCACCAGGGCGCACAGACGCGTCACAAAAGCAAACCGACGCAGAATCCTTTGCCGTACTTGAACCAACTTCAGACGGATTTCGTAACCACCTCAAAAAAGATCACAAGAGATCCGCCGAAGAGCTGCTCATAGATAAGGCGCAACTGCTCACACTGACTGCGCCCGAAATGACAGTACTCGTCGGAGGCCTACGCGTCCTCAATGCCGGACAACCCAAACACGGCGTCTTCACCAAGCGGCCCGAAACGTTGACCAATGACTTCTTCGTCAACCTGCTCGACATGAACACCGAATGGCAAGCACCCTCCAATGGCGTGTTTGAAGGGCGCGATCGTGCAACAGGCAAAGTCACGTGGAAAGGCACTGCCGTTGATCTCGTTTTCGGTTCAAACTCTCAATTGCGATCCCTCGCAGAAGTCTACGCGTGTGACGATTCACAAAAAGCATTCGTGCGTGACTTCGTGGCTGCCTGGAACAAGGTCATGAATCTCGATCGTTTCGACCTTGCCTAATGGATAGGTCTTCCTTGGGGTACTTCGACCCGGAAGAACAAGGCATCGCGTAAAAATCAAAAAGACTGCTCTCAAATTCAGAGAGCAGTCTTTTCATTAAAAAGTAGGGAAATATTATCATGGGTTTAGACGACATCAGAACCGCTGTACCTGACTATGCAAAAGACCTGCGCCTGAATCTGGGTTCAGTCATCACCACATCCAGCCTCGAACCCGATATGGCTTGGGGCGCAGCACTCACAGCCGCGTTGGTATCAAAGAACGAATACGTGATCCAAAACATCTTAGAAGACGCCAAAGAGCACCTTGACGACACCCTGATCAACGGCGCTAAAACAACAGCAGCCATTATGAGCATGAGCAACGTGTGGTACAAGTTCACCGATTTGATTCAAGACGAAGAAGTTAAAAAATTACCTGCCAAATTGCGTATAAATGCCATCATGAATCACGGCGGTATCAACCAAGCCCTCTTCGAAGGTTGGGGCCTCGCCGCCAGTGTGGTCAATGCCTGCGCCGTTTGCGTCAATGCACACGCCACACAAATGCGCAAGCTCAATTTAGATGCACAACACATTGCAGATATCGCCCGCATCGCCGCCGTGGTGAAAGCCGTCTCTGACACACTTTCATTTGAAAAAATAGTAAGTGCGTAAATACGGCGGCACCAAAATTAAAAAGCATCTCTCGTTATTCATCGAGAGATGCTTTTTTGTGTCTGGAAATTTAGCTTCTTGACAAATGCACCAAAAGTAATTACATGTAATTACATATTGTATCCGATCAAAAAAAGGAGGCTGTCATGGAAGAAATTGGCCACATTCAAAATATAAAACTCGTTCCAATAGGAAATTCCAAAGGCATAAGACTTTCAAAATCCTTGATACAAAAATATGGCTTTGTAGACCAACTCATATTGGAAGAAACCGATCGTGGCATTCTCATTCGAAAGCCCGAAGGAGATGCTCAGCTGTCTTGGGAAGATACATATAAAGAAACAGCACGAGAAAATGAAGATTGGTCGAATTTTGACATCGCATTAACAGACGGATTGGATGAAGATGACACCCAATAGATACGAAATATTTTTCGCAGACCTCAATCCAACCATTGGCAGTGAAATCAGAAAAGTTCGCCCAGTCGTCATTATCAGTCAAAATGAAATGAATCAACATTTAGACACGGTCGTCATCTGCCCCCTCACATCTCAATTACATCCCCAATGGCGCAGCCGCATACAAATCACCTGTGCAGGCAAAAATGCCGAAATTGCAGTCGACCAAATTCGAACCATAAGCAAGCAACGCCTCCAAAATAAAATAGACACCCTCTCTCCAGAATCAGCTGTTCACCTAAGAAAGTTGATCACAGAAATGTACGGTCAATCTTGATCTTGACTTAGTAGGGCATTCCCTACATTGTGTCCACATATCAACATGATTAATCATTGCACTTTTGGAGATCTCAAGGGTGCGGATAGATTGATATAACCTGTGAGATAAAACCATCTCACGATTATGTCTACCTATGCGCACCTTTTTTTGTGTGCAGGTAGATAGAGAGGAGCGGTGACCCAATATGCCATGGAATCCACAATCCGCAGAATTCGACACAGCTGGCCAAGTCTCTCTATCATAGCGATCAATACCGTGCAATTGCTGCAAAAATGTTCCTACATAAAATCCTGCATCTTAAGTCCTGCTTCAGAAGCAAAAGCCGCTTCCAAATAAATCCACCCTTTTGCATCAAA
>JBLHJX010000127.1:0-15037 GCA_047619225.1 Candidatus Latescibacterota bacterium | reverse complement strand
AACTGATGGACAATGTTTTTGTGGCGCCTGTGGTGGTTGCTCGAAGTGTCAATTTGCATCCTCTCATTGTTATTTTTGTGGTATTGGTTGGCAGTCAATTGTTTGGTGCGGTGGGCATGATTTTGGCCGTACCAGCAACTGCTGTCATAAAAGTATCGGCCCAGACCATTTATGAAGGCTTGAGAAGCTACTCTGTATAGCTTTTACACGAAGTGCATTGTTGGCTCCATTTGGTTGTTTACTGATTGTTGAGGTAAGGAGTTAGTGGAACGGATGAGTGATCAAGAAGAAACATTGGCAAAGTCTTATGACCCAGAGACCATAGAAAAAACTTGGTACGACTTTTGGCATAAAAAGGGGTATTTTCGCCCTGAGTTTCGGCCAGATGGAACGCCGTATACCATTACGATTCCGCCGCCCAATGTGACGGGTGAATTGCACATGGGGCATGCTTTACAGCACGCAATACATGATTCGGTGATTCGTTTTAAGCGGATGCAAGGGTTTCGCACCTTATGTTTGCCTGGAACAGATCATGCCGGTATTGGCACACAGATGAAAGTGGAGCAGCAGATTTGGGAAACGGAAAAAAAGACTCGGCATGATATTGGCCGAACGGAATTGTTGAAGCGTATTTGGGCGTGGAAAGAAAAATATGGCAGCACCATTTTGCAACAGTTACGTGATTTGGGATGCAGCTATGATTGGTCGCGCGAACGTTTTACAATGGATGAGGGATATGCCCGTGCGGTTTTAGAGACTTTTGTTCGGTTCTATGAAAAAGGGTGGATTTATCGTGGTAAGCGAATGGTAAACTGGTGCCCGCAGTGTGGCACCGTGATTTCTGATTTGGAAGTGGAAGAAAAAGAAATCCAAAGCCATTTGTGGCATATTCGTTATCCGGGTGTGGATGGTGCACCCGATGTGGTGGTGGCCACTACGCGGCCAGAAACGATGTTGGGCGATACGGGTGTGGCTGTGCATCCTACTGATGCACGTTGGCAAGATGCCATTGGCAAACAGGTGATGTTGCCGCTTATGAATCGGGCGATTCCCATTGTTGCCGACGAATATGCCGACCCCGAAATGGGCAGTGGTGCGGTAAAAGTAACACCCGCTCATGACCCCAATGACAACGAGGTGGGCAAACGCCACAATTTGGCTGAGATTTTGGTGATAGGCTTAGATGGGACGATGACTGAAGATGCTGGGGCATATGCAGGGCAAGACCGTTATGTTTGTCGCAAGGGTGTGGTTGCAGCGCTTGAAGAACTCGGTTTGTTGGTGAAAATTGATGATCATAACCACGCAGTGCCCCATCATGACCGTTGTGGAACCGTCATAGAACCCCTGCCTATGGAGCAGTGGTTTGTGTCGATGCGTGATTTGGCGGATCTTATTTTGCCCGTGTTGCGTGAAAAACAGATTGAATATGTGCCAGATCGTTTTCGCGAATATTCGATTGACTGGTTGGAAAATATCCGTGACTGGTGCATCTCACGACAATTGTGGTGGGGGCATCGCATTCCGGTGTGGACGTGTGAAGATTGTAATGAGGTGATTGTGAGTGTAGATTCACCGGAGGTTTGTACGGCTTGTGGCAGCCAAAAGCTTATACAGGACCCCGATGTTTTAGACACGTGGTTTTCTTCAGCTCTGTGGCCATTTGCCACCATGGGCTGGCCTGATGAAACCGAAGACCTAAAAGCACACCATCCAACAGATCTTATGATTACTGGGCGAGATATTTTGTATTTGTGGGTGATTCGAATGATTATGACGGCTGAGGAATTTTTGGGTGAGATACCGTTTAAAACGGTACTGGTGCACCCAACGGTTCAAACCCGTGATGGCAAGCGTATGAGCAAGTCGTTGGGAACGGGTATCGATCCGCGTGAATTGATAGCGCGCTACGGGGCCGATGCCACGCGTTTGTCTTTGTTGTATCAATGCGGCAGTTCGCAAGACATTCGTTTTGATGCCGAGGTGAAAGACAACAAGCTCGAAGAATCACCCATTGCCGAGATGTGTCGTAACTTTTGTAACAAAATTTGGAATGCTGCCCGGTTTGTGCAAATGAATATGGATGAGCGGGATATTCAGGACCCAGCTTTGCGCACCCTTCCTGAAGGCATTTCTGATTTGGCAGATCGGTGGATTTTGAGCCTCTACAATCGCACGGTAAAACAAGTGACACACTCTTTGGAGACCTACCGCTTTGACGAGGCAGCTCGTGGGTTGTACGAGTTTGTGTGGAGCGCCTATTGCGATTGGTATGTTGAAATGGCCAAAGTGCGTCTTAATGGAGACGATGCCAAAGCGCGTGAACAGGTGCAGTCTATTTTGTGTGTGGTGTTTGAAGGGACGTTGCGTTTGATGCACCCCATTGCGCCTTTTATATCAGAAGCTTTGTGGCAGACTTTTCCCCACGAAGGGGAGGCTTTGATTATTGCCTCTTGGCCAGAATCTAATGAGGCGTGGTTAGATGAGGCGGCTGAACGTGAAATGGCGCAATTGCAGGAGGTTGTTGGTGCTGTGCGCAATATTCGGGGCACAATGCGTATTCCACCAGGTAAGCGTGTGGATGTGGTGTTTAAGACGGTTTCTGAAGACGCAACGGCTATTTTGCTGGCTGCTCAAAATTATATGAAGGAATTGGGGCGCATCGAAAATATGACCATTGGAGCAGATGTGGAACGGCCTTCGCAATCGGCAAGTGCTGTGGTGGGTGATATTGAGATATTTGTACCTTTGGCCGGTGTGATTGATTTGGATGTGGAACGGCAGCGATTGGAAAAAGAAATTGTGGGGTTAGAAAAAGCATTGGGTGGTTTAGAAAAGAAGCTCGGTAACGAAGCTTTTAAGAAAAATGCGCCTGCAGATGTTGTTGAAGCAGAGCGTGCACGCCAAGCCGAATATCAAACAACATTGGCAAAGTTACAGGGAAATTTGGCCGTGCTTGCAGAATAAAGAGAATCGGATTTTTGGAATTAGGTCTTTAAGGAAAAAAGAAAATGCTCCAACGTTATGTTCTTCGCATTATACTCTATTGCTTGATTTGTGCCACAATTTATTCGGCTATTGGGGCGGCAGTCATCTATCAATTTAAAGATGGATTGCCGTCGTTTTCCAAATTGGAAGATGTCGATCCTGCACAGACGACGAATATTTTTTCGTCAGATGGTGTGGAATTGAAAAAATTTTGGATTCAACGGCGCGATCCCATTACGTATGAACAATTGCCAAGGGCGGTCATAGACGCTTTGGTCGCAACGGAAGATCAAAGATATTGGCGACATTGGGGTGTGAGTGTGCCCGATATTATTCGCGTGGTTTTGCGCAATATTTATGTGAATCGCGGGGCAAGTTTAAGTGGACATGGAGCCAGCACAGTGACGCAACAATTGACGCGCCACTTATTTTTAACTTTGGATCAAACCTGGCAACGCAAGATTAAAGAGCAGATGACAGCTGTTTTGCTGGAGCGGACCTACACCAAGAATGAAATCCTGACGATGTATTTTAATCAGATGTTTTTTGGGCGGGGGGCTTATGGTATAAAGGCTGCGGCGTCTCGTTTTTTTAATAAAGGTGTACAAGAATTAGACCTGCATGAGTCCGCTTTTTTGGTGGGGGTGCTTCAGTCTCCAAGTTCGTATGCACGCCAACGAAATTACGACCGTGCCGTGGACCGAAGAAATCTTGTTTTAAGCCGTATGAGTGAGATTGGCAAGATTACACGTGCTGAATATCGCTCTGCATTGGAGGCCCGTGTCATTTTTCGCGCACCCGAAGAAGAGGCGGGGCTTGCCCCTTATTTTACCGAAGAAATTAGAAAGTATTTGGAGCACACCTATGGGTTAGATGTGCTTTATGATGGTGCAACAGTGCACACCACTTTAGACAGTCGGGTTCAGCGAATTGCCGAAGAGGAATTGATTCGGAATCTGGAACGGGTAGAAGAAGCTGTTCAGTTAAATTGGAAGCGCAACCCACCCGATTCGACATTTTGGGCCAGAATCAAAACGCACAAAGACACCTTAGAAAATTTAATATTGCAAAGTGCGTTGGTGGCTATTGATCCCAATACAGGTCACATCTTGGCTATGGTTGGGGGGCGCAATTTTGAACAAAGTAGATTCAATCGTGCAACACAGGCATTGCGGCAGCCAGGGTCTTCTTTTAAGCCTTTTATTTATACAGCCGCAATTGATGCCGGCATTCCGCTCACCCAAAAATGGCCTGATACTGCGGTATCGATTCAAATGTCTGACGGCACGTATTGGCAGCCGGAGAACTACGATCACTCCTATATGGGTTGGATGACAATGCGGGAGGGGTTGGCTGGTTCGCGCAATGTGGTAACAACGCAGGTTTTGCAGAAGGTTGGTGCTCGAAAGGTGGTCGAATTTGCCAATCGGATGGGCATTGAATCGCGCATTCGACCGGTGTTGTCATTGGGGATGGGCACGAGCGAAGTGCGGTTATTGGAATTGGTGTCGGCTTACGGTACATTGCCCAATAAAGGAATTCACGTGGACCCAATATCTGTGCTAAAGATTGAGGATAAAAATGGCAATTTGCTTGAAGAACACGTACAAGGGCGTGAGCACGCTGTGTTAAGCGAAGAAACGGCAGCTGTTGCGGTGAATTTGATGCAGTCGGTGTTGGATATGCGTCGTGGGCGGGATTACGCAATTTTGAATGGCACTGGAATGGGGGCACGCACTGCTTGGGGTTTTCGGCGGCCTGCTGGTGGAAAGACCGGAACGACACAAAATTATGCAGATGCTTGGTTTGTAGGCTACACGTCTCAAATTGTGTGTGGTGTTTGGGTGGGTTTTGATTCTAAGGTATCAATGGGCACCAGGATGACGGGGGCATCAGTGACCATGCCTTTGTGGGCACAGTTTATGAAACGGGCACACTTGGCGCTTGATCTACCTGTTGAGGCGTTCGAAATACCCGAGTCTGTTCCACGAGTTGAAGTGTGTGGAGACACCTACGAAGTGGCGTCGATCTATTGCCCCAAAAAATATATGGAAGTGTTTAAACCCGGGACCGAACCCAAAAGACCGTGCCCAGAGCACACGTCGGGCGTGCAGCGTTTGCCAGGCGACAATAGCCCAACCAAGACGCGGAAGAAACGCGAGTATCAATTCTGATCACGCAGGACACGGAACACAACGCCTTCCACACCACCAGAATCTAAAGACACGATCATTTTAGGCGCGTCTGCTCATCGAGCAGGCGCGTTTTTTGTTGGTAGGGAGGTGAATGTATTATAAAACAGAAGAAATTACTTTTGTAAACATATTTTTATAAATAATTAAATATATGTTTAACAGTTGTTTAGGTCTATTGTTGTTTAAAATTGGAATTTATTCAGATGCCACTAGAATACAATGGGGGGCAGATGGCCATCGCCATGCAACTGACTTTCACGTCGAACCTCAGCCCCACGGGTATGGAGCTCTGCCACGCTTTGTACGCCAACAAGACGCATCGCCCGATCCAGGTCAGCTTTCATGATCTCAAACGTGCGGGTTAAACCGGCAGGCCCCCCTGCTCCGATTCCGGCAGCTGTGACTCGGCCGATTCCAACCGCCTTCAACCCGTAAGACAGGGCAATTAGGACATCGGTGCCATTGCGGACGCCCCCATCCATCATAAAATCGAGCTGCGTGTCGCCCACAAGAGGCATTTCTTGTGCGACTATGTGGAGTGTCGGCGGAACTCGATCCTGTTGGCGCCCCCCATGATTTGACCAAATCACACCCGTAGCCCCCATTTCCTCAGCTTTCCGAGCATCGTGAGCGCAGTGTACGCCTTTAATAATTAGTGGTTTGTCATCGCCCCATGCTTCTTTGATCCATTTTAAATCATCCCATGTCACGGCTGAAGCAGCAAGTTGTGTCCCGATATCTGCATAGGGCATTGGCTGCCCTTGCCCATCAATCACATTCACAAACTGCATCAATCCACCATCTCGATAATAACTCATGAGCCATGGCAAATGGGAGAGCATCTGTGGGCCAAGCATCAGTTTACGCACAGCCAGCACCAGTCGCTCTTTGAGACTGAGACCACGAAAAGGACCCATCGCCTGCATGGGTTTCATTTTTGCGTGCAGTATTCGCAACCCAGAAACACCTGTGTCCATAGTCAAAACGAGGGCGGTAAAACCTGCCTGTTTTGCGCGGGCAATGCTTCGTAATGCCGTCTCGCGGCCCCCACAAAGGTAAAGTTGATACCAACAGTTGCCCTTAGAGGCCTCTGTGACGGCTTCCATCGGTGTTCCCGAAAGTGTAGACAGGGTCATGACGGTGCCAAACTCCCCCGCTACTTGCGAGGCAACCGCATCTCCCATAGGATATAGGGATCGCAAACTTCCCACCGGGGAAATGTACCAAGGCACATCTAAGCTGTGACCGACTGTTGTTGTGCTTAAATCTATGGATGGAAAGCTCAACGCCCCATACGCAGTTGTCATCGCTTGTTGAAAGGCGCGGACGTTTCCGCGTAATGTTGTTTCAGCATCTGCGCCACCGCGAAAGTATTCAGATACGATTGGGGGAACCCGCTGCCTCATCAATGTCCAAAGGTCTTCCGTTGTCAGAGCATCCGTAATTTGTTTATTTTGTCGGGCCATTGTTGTTTTAGAATCTTTCGTGGATAATGAAACTCATTGTTGAATTTGTTGTCTCGCTGTGCTCGGTAAATTAACGCCATACTACAAACACTGTCAATCGAATTTCCTTATTTGGTTCTATTTTTTATTTTCGCCGTTTACCACCACGTTAAAATTGAGATGCCTAAATTGTAGGTTATGTTCAAAAAAAATCTGCTCATTAAAATGAGCAGATTTTTTTTGAAATTCTTATTGGGTCGATTCCACAATTGGGGAAGAATAGATGCCGTGTATTTCAACGGTTTTCCCCGTGTCTCTACGTGGTCCTACGCCGCGTTACGCCCACCTTGTGCTTCTTTGGCTTCGCGACGATTGTGCCATTCAACCACAATGGGTGCAGCGACAAAAGCCGAAGAATAAGTACCCACAATCACACCAATGAGAAGGGCAAATGCAAAGTCGTAAATGACTTCGCCACCCAATGCCATCAGGGCGACAACCACCAACAAAGTGGTTGTGGAGGTGAGAACCGTTCGGTTTAAACACTCGTTGATGCTTCGATTAATGATTTGCGAAAAGGTGTCGCGGCGATACAGTTTGATATCTTCACGGATACGGTCATAAACCACAATGGTATCGTTGAGAGAATACCCCACAATGGTGAGCAACGCGGCCACCACCGCAAGCGAAATCTCGTGATCAACCAAAGAGAACACACCCATTGTGATCATCACATCGTGGAAAAGGGCGACCACCGCAGCAACGCCAAATTCAATTTGCCGGAATCGCCACCATACGTAGATGATGATCAATAGCATGGAGACCACAATAGCGTAGATAGCATTGGCTTTGAGTTCCTCGCCAATTTTGGGGCCCACAGCTTCTTGTCTGCGTAACCAGTTTTTTTCATCGGGAATATGAGCCGCAAACTTGGTTTTGAGTGTGGTTTTAATCGCATCGGCTACGGCGGTGCCTTTGGCTTCTTTTTGCACACGAACGAGAATGTCATTGGGGGTGCCAAATTCTTTAATTTCACTGCTGCGCAAGTCCATCATCTGATCGCCCACGGGAATGTTGTGGAGTGCGTCGCGAATGTCTCCTACGGGCACGGCGGGTTGGAAATGCAGTTCCAGCAAGGTACCACCCGCAAAGTCAATGCCCAGGTTATAACCCCCTTTGGTGATTGCTGAACCCAAACCAATGAGAATGATCAACAGGGAGCCAATAAATGCACCCTTGCGCAAGCTGAGAAAATCAATGGCCGTATCACCAAAGACACGAAGTTTGCCTATGCCAATCGATGGGGTTGTTTGACGCGCTGTAATGAAGTTGTAAATGGTGCGTGTAACAAAAATTGCCGTAAACATCGACGAGAGAATACCCACCATCAAGGTCAGTGCAAAACCTTTGATCGGCCCTGTGCCATATTGGTAAAGCACAATGGCCGTGATAATGGTGGTCACGTTGGCATCCACAATGGTTAACATGGCCCGCCCATACCCATTTTCAATGGCGGCTCGTGCCGTCTTTCCAGAACGAAGCTCTTCACGTATGCGTTCCAGTATGAGCACGTTGGCATCTACGGCCATACCAATGGTGAGGATAATACCCGCAATACCCGGTAGGGTTAGGGTGCCTTGGAAAGCTGCAAGAATCGCCATTACAAAGACCAAGTTGAGCACCAAAGCAATATCTGCCACGAACCCAGAAAAGCCGTAGTAGATCATCATAAAGACGATTACAATGGACAAACCAATCAGAGCGGCGTTTTTGCCCTGTTCAATAGAGTCACGTCCCAAAGAGGGGCCAACGGTGCGGTCTTCTACAATGTCGAGCGGGGCCGGCAAGGCACCTGCACGCAGCACAATGGCCAAATCTTTGGCTTCTTCTGTTGTGCCAGAGCCTTCAATGATACCAGACCCTTGGCTGATTTTGGAGCGAATGTTGGGAGCCGAGTAAACTTGATTGTCCAAAATAATGGCCATTCGTTCACCCACGTGTGCGCCCGTTACACGAGAGAAGATACGTACACCTTCGCTTGTGGTCGTAAAGTTGACAATAGGCTGCCCTGCATTTTCAAATGACTGGCCCTGTGTGACCGAGGCATTGGATAAAATCTCACCCGTCATTTCAACGCGTGATTTGACAAAGTAGAGGGAGCGATAGGCCTGTCCATCGGGCATCGCTTCTACTTTGGCACCCCAGAAAAATTCTGAGGCTGGAGGGATTAGTTTTTGAATATTGGTTCGAGAAAGTAATTCTCTTACGGTAAAGATATTGTCTTCTAAGACAACCAAATCACCTCTAAAGGAGAGCAAATACCGTGAAAGAGAGGGGGTCTCGGGGTTTTCTGAAAAGAGGGGGTCATCTGACTTTGTTGAATCTGGGGCGGCTTGTGCTGCCAACACATTGTCGATGCGTTGAACAACAGACGTGCGATTTTCTGGTGTTTCCAGCATCTTAAATTCTAAAACAGCTTGGCTGCCTATGAGGCGTTTGGCGCGTTCAATATCCTGAATACCCGGCAATTCGACCACAATGCGCTTGTCACCTTCGCGGTGAATAATGGGTTCTGAGACGCCATATTGGTCAATGCGGTTGCGAATAACTTCCAACGCGCGAGGAACAACGTCAAATTTCTCATCATCACTGAGTTCGCTGTCATCCACTTCCAATACAAGATGGATGCCCCCTTGCAAATCCAAACCGAGATTAATGGCTTTCTGTTTGAGCTGTTCTCGTGCATCTAAGTTTTCGGGTGGGTTATAATAGAATTCATACGTGGGGTAAAGGTAGAACAGCGCAAGCACAATGGTCGCGCCAATAAACAATATTCGCGAGGTTTCTCGGTTCATTTCTAAGGGTTACTCCCGTTTTAAGGATCTAAACGACAAATCGTCTAAAAATGTAGCGCTTGGTAAATAAGGCTCTCAATCTGGATCTCTTTCTATCGATCGCGTTCAACAACGTGCCGAACAGCTAATGTTAAGGCGTCGCGTGCATCAGATGTTTGGAGGGTGTCTAAACTGGCCAAAGCAGATTGGGCATAGGCCTGTGCTTCTTTTTGCGCGGCTTCAATACCTTGGTATCGGCGGATGAAGGTCAAGATTTCTTCCCAGTCTTCGTCCGATTGAACACCGCTGATTACCTTGTTTTGAATGTGGGCAGCTTCACCATTTTGGCAATTGCTCAGGGCGCGAATAAGGGGAAGCGTGAGCTTTCTCTCGCGAATGTCTGTGCCAACAGGCTTACCCAAAGTTTTTTCGTCGCCAATAAAATCGAGTAGATCATCTGTAATCTGAAATGCCACACCAAATTGGGTTCCAAATTTGGTCATGTGGCTAATTTGTTCGGGGGAACCGTTGCCCAATATTGCACCGACTTCACAGGCCAAAGCCATAAGAGAGGCTGTTTTCTTGCCGATCATATTAAAATATGCAGAGGCTTCGGCATTGCCTTCATTTTCTGTTTCGAGGATTTCGCCTTCAATAATGAATTGTGTGGCACGTGTGGTGGCTTGCATCACTGCTAATGAGCCAATCTCCACCAACACTTGAAGCGCCTTGGCCAGTAAAAAATCGCCCATTAACACGGCCGCACGATTGCCCCAAACCTGATGAAGCACTTCAGCGCCACGTCTCATATCTGCCGAGTCGAGCACATCATCATGTACAAGGGTTGCCGTTTGGATAATCTCAATGGCAACGGCGGCATCAATCACCGCATCTGTACACTCGCCAACAGCTTGCGCTGTAAGCAGCGCAAGTGCGGGACGGAAGCGTTTGCCTCTGTTTGCTTGGAGGTGATCGCCCATGTGCTGTACTGTGATCACATCAGACGTAAGCACTTCCGTTAAGCGTTTCTCAAAAGCGTCAATATGTGTCTGAACCGGTGCGATGATGCTGTTTAACATGGGTGTTCCAAATACGGAATGATGACAAACTGGCAGGAACTTATAAAAGTACCCGCAGATTTCTGCAGTAAATCGTTTCAAGCTAACAAAAAAGGTCAGATATGTCAATCAAAAGGAAGGCTTGTCTTATTGGGTTTGATTTTCCATCCAGTGGCCAAGATATGGGTCTGTCTTCTTTTTAGGCTCTTTTTTGTGAAATCAAAATGCGGGTATGACCCGCGAGGTCCGATTGGGTAATGGTTTTGCCAAACTGTTTGTGCTTGGAGATGATGTCGGTGATTGCCTGGGCCTGGTCGTGCCCGATCTCTAAGGCAAGAATACCATTGGGCTTAAGGTGTGGCATGCTTTGTGGGATAATTAGTCGATAATAGTCTAAACCATCAACACCACCATCTAAAGCCAAATGGGGGTCGTGATGGCGCACTTCAGGCTCGAGGGTGAGGATATCACCTGTGGGAATATAGGGGGGGTTTGAGACAATGGCATCGAATTGCATCGTGGGGATGAGGGCTGTCAGCAAGTGGCTTTGGATGAAATGGATGCGGTTTGTTACGTGGTTAAGATGTGCGTTTCGACGTGCAAGCTCAAGGGACGATTTGCATATGTCTACCGCCCAAAGGCGGGATAGGGGCAGTTCGTGGGCAAGGGTGGTGGCAATGATGCCCGATCCAGTGCCGATGTCGAGTATTTTGGGGGCCGGATGGTGTTTCAGGCGGTCAATGACTGCTTCGACGAGTGTTTCGGTGTCCATCCGTGGGATAAGTGCTTGAGGCGTGCTTTCAAACCGAAGACCATAAAATTCGGTTTCACCCAAGAGGTGTTGAAGCGGAATGCGTTTGCAACGTTGTGCAATGAGGTGGCGATAGGTTTCGATCTGATGGTGTGATGGTGTTGGTTGGAAGGCCAATTCTGGACGTGTACACTGAAGAATGTGTAGCAATATCCATTCTGCATCAACTCGCGGACTGGATATATTTGCGCGGGTGAGAATGTCTTGAGCCCAAGAAAGAAGAGATGAAACGGTCATGCCGTCTGTGTTTGATATTTGAGCTTTTCAGTCTGATCTGCCAGACGCAGGCCTTCAATCATTTCTGTCAGATCACCGTCGAGCACTTCTTCGAGGCGGTGCAAGGTCAGTTTGATGCGATGGTCTGTGATACGGCCTTGCGGATAGTTGTAGGTGCGAATTTTTGCGCTGCGGTCCCCGGTGCCCACTTGTGAGCGTCGGTCTGCGGCCATTTTAGATTGTTGTTCGTGAATGGCAATGTCCAAAAGGCGAGAGCGTAAAACTTTGAGTGCCTTGGCTTTGTTCTTGAGTTGAGACTTTTCATCCTGGCAAGAGACCACCAGTCCAGATGGGAGGTGGGTGATGCGCACGGCAGAGTCCGTGGTATTCACGCTTTGTCCGCCGGGTCCAGATGAACGATACACGTCAATCTTTAGTTCATTGGGGTCAATCTCAACATCAACCTCTTCGGCTTCGGGCAAAACGGCTACGGTTGCGGTGGAGGTGTGGATGCGACCACTGGACTCGGTTTCGGGAATGCGTTGAACACGGTGCACGCCGCTTTCAAATTTGAGCTTGCCGTAGACATCTTTGCCAATGACTGAAAAGATAATTTCTTTATACCCCCCAATGCCTGTGGGGCTGGAACTGAGGATTTCGTTTTTGCCGCCGACATTTTCTGCATAACGCGAATACATCCGATAAAGGTCTGCCGCAAAAAGGGCAGCCTCATCGCCCCCTGCTCCCGCACGAATTTCAACAACAATGTTTTTGCTGTCGTTGGGGTCTTTGGGGATGAGCAAGAATTTGAGTTGTTCCTCTAACTTTGATTCTTTTTGCTCCAACTCGTCTTTTTCCATTTGAGCCATTTCAACAAGTTCATCGTCTTCAGCTGCCTGCAGAATTTCTGCAGCTTCTTCAAGGCCCGTTTTCACTTGCTTATAGACCTTGTAAACACCCACAATCTCCTCTAAATTACGATACTCTATGCCCAGTATACGCGATTTGTCAGGATTCGATGCCACTTCTGGGCGTGCCATCTCCTCACCCAAACTTTGATAATGTATTTCTATTTTTGCAAGTTGCTCAAACATGGCGATGTCATCCTGTGTAAGGCGTGAGATGTAAGAGGGGAGACGTAAGACGTGAAGCTTTTAACCACGTTTTCATGCAAAAAGGGTGGAACGGTTACCCTGCGGTAACTGTTCCACCCTTTTTATGGTATGTCAATCAGCTAAGCTTCGGTTGTTTCGACCGCTTCTGTAGCTTCTGTAGCTTCTGTGGCTTCTGTGGCTTCTGTGGCTTCTGTGGCTTCTGTGGCTTCTGTGGCTTCTGTAGCTTCTGCGTTATCATCTTTCAAGCCATAACGACGACGGAAGCGTTCTACCATCCCTGCAGTGTCTATGAGCATCATTTTGCCAGTGAAAAATGGATGCGAAGCCGAACTGATCTCGACTTTGAGCAACGGATAGGTGTTGCCATCTTCCCATACCGTGGTCTCTTCAGACGTGCGTGTGGAACGCGTTTTGATGCGATAAGGAGGCTTTGCACTGGAGTCTTCGAAGACCACTTCGTGATAATCTGGGTGAATATCGGGTTTCATATTGAATCCCTTTTTGGGTGAAAGTGTTTTTAAATCAATTGTTTAGGCGATAAAGTGAGAACAAATATCGGCGATAGAATACAAAATATATCAAAATCCACTCAAACATGCAAATATTAGCGTAGAGAATTCGAATCGCCAAATTACAGCGAACCCTTCGCCAAGTATAAAATTCTATATCCTTTTAAGATACGCTTAACGGCTTGATATAACCGGTTCATTCATAGAATCGAGGAATTCATCGTTGGTTTTGTTTTCTTTCATATGCTCACCTAAGAATTCCATGGCATCGAGCGCTTGCATTTGATTGAGCAGTTTGCGCAAAATCCAAACGCGTTTGAGTTCTTTTTCTGACATTAGGAGTTCTTCTTTGCGCGTGCTAGATTGTGAAACATCAATCGCTGGGTAAACCCGTCGATTTGAGAGGCGTCGATCGAGTTTGAGTTCCATATTGCCCGTGCCTTTAAACTCTTCAAAGATCACTTCGTCCATGCGACTTCCTGTTTCAACCAAGGCGGTAGACAAAATGGTGAGGCTGCCCCCTTCCTCAATGTTGCGTGCGGCACCAAAAAACCGTTTGGGCCATTGCATAGCGGCAGAATCGAGCCCCCCAGTGAGAATACGACCGCTGTGGGGGACAACCATATTGTAAGCGCGTGCCAAACGGGTAATACTGTCTAAGAGGATCACAACGTCATGCTGGTGTTCGACCAAGCGCTTGGCTTTGTCAATGACCATGTCGGCAACTTGAACGTGGCGTTGTGGCGGTTCATCAAAGGTAGAACTGATGACTTCGCCTTTGACTGAACGTTGCATGTCGGTGACTTCTTCGGGGCGTTCGTCAATGAGTAACACAATAAGGGTGATTTCGGGATGGTTGACGGTAATTGCATTGGCAATTTTTTGCAAGAGCATGGTCTTGCCCGTAAATGGCGGTGCCACGATCATGCCACGTTGGCCTTTGCCAATGGGCGTGAGAAGGTTCATGATACGCGTAGAGTTGTCTTGCGAGTCATATTCGAGATTGATGCGGTCTTGTGGGTGTAGTGGCGTGAGATTGTCAAAGAGGATTTTTTGTTTGGAGTTTTCGGGGTCTTCAAAGTTGACGGCTTCCACTCGAATCAGTGCGAAATATTTCTCGTCACCACGAGGGGGCCGAATTTGGCCCGATATGGTATCTCCTGTGCGTAGGTTGAAGCGTTTAATCTGTGAATGTGAAACATAAATATCATCTGGGCCAGGCATGTAGTTGTAATTGGGCGATCGGAGAAACCCAAACCCGTCTTCGAGGATGTCAAGCACACCTTGTGCAAAGATGAGACCACTTTTCTCTGTTTGTGCCTGAAGAATGGTAAAGATCAGCTCTTGCTTACGCAGGCCACTATACCCTTGGATATTCAGACTTTGTGCTTGTTTGTTGAGTGCGGGAATGGTGAGTTTTTGCAACTCAAGAATGTCCATTTTGTCTTCGGCAACGGCCATACACGATACTCCGGTGTGGTTTGGGTGGGGTGGTAAGTAAGCCACTCATAGGGGCGTACATAGGCACGAAAGGTTGGGTTTTGATTTTAAATTATTGTTTTGTGGAATTAATTAAGATTTGATGCTGTAGTAGGAATGGGTTGTAAAGCGCTGTAAGTGAGAGGGTAGATCGAAGATAAACCATTGAGAGGTTTGATAAGCGCAGATTTTTTTGAAGATATGCAGAAGCTAATGCAAACGATGGGGTTTGTCAAGTGAAAATAGGAATGAAGGCGGCAAGTGGCAGACGGAAGACGGCATTAGGGTTCATCCAGCAATGGCTTTTCGGTTATAATCGAATCGGCGAATCGAAGCATGCAACGACATAGGGTGGTAGGACGGGGTTCGTCTATTCGTTGACGT
>JBLHJX010000126.1:0-15172 GCA_047619225.1 Candidatus Latescibacterota bacterium | reverse complement strand
AAAGTCTGGAAAATGTGATGTAGTGATTACTGGGGGTGGCACTGCGGGGGGTGTTGCGGCACTTGCATCTGCGCGTTTGGGGGCAAAGACGGTTTTAATTGAGGCAAAGGGTTACCCTGGAGGAATGGTGGTTGAAGGCGGGACGGCACTGCACAGTTTTTATAACTTGTGGAAGGCATTTCCTGGGGTGGAAAAACGACAGGTCGTGAAGGGGATTCCGCAGGAAATCGTGGACCGGCTTACAGAAGCAGGTGGCACATCGGGGCATGCTGAAATGCGCTTGGGATTTGATTACGATTCGGTTTGTACGGCGATTGATACCGAAATTTACAAGCGGGTGATTTTTGAGATGCTCGATGAGGCCGGTGTTCAGGTATGTGTGAATACATTGCTGACTGGGGTGATTAAAGACGGTGGGTGGATTAAAGGGGTGACTGCTGAAAGCCATTCGGGCAAAGAAGTCATTTATGCAGATGCATATATAGACACATCGGGTTATGGGGATTTGGCGACTCATGCGGGTGCCGAATATTGTGAACCCAACGACTATCCCGTGGCCAACAGCATTGGGGTGGGGGGTGTCAATGTTGAGACGTATCACGCATTTTTGGAAGCGAATGGAGCCGTTGCACATTATGCGGAAGGGTGGCGAAGTGGCAAGGAAAAGCAACTTGTGCGGTTACAGGCCATTTCGAAAAACCTACCGGCAGAATTCCGTGAAGCCAGTCGAGAAATTGGTATGGCATCGGTGATTACAACGGTTCATGACGATTATTTTATGTTTGTGAAGCTGAATTATAAAATGCCGGTTAGTCCTATTAATCGGGATGAAGCGGCCAAGGCAGAATTGGAATTGCGAAAACGTCAGGCCAAGGCAATCGATTTGTTTCGGAAGTATGTTCCGGGTTGTGAAAAGGCGTTTATTGCTCGGTCGAGTCCTTCGCTTTCTATTCGACGGGGTCGATTGATTACTTGTGACTATGATATCACGCTCGATGATGTTCTGAGCGGTCAGCATTTTGATGACGATATTATGGCTTATGGCTTTCACGATAGTGCGCCACGTTTGCAGATTAAAGACGGGGGGACGTATGGGATACCGTATCGGGCATTGTGCCCCGTGGGTATTGACAATTTATTTGTCGCTGGCATGCTTATTACGGCAGATCACGATGCGCATATGTCTACACGCAATACGGTGTGCTGTATGGGACAAGGGCAGGCAGTAGGAACGGCGGCGGCGATGTGTGTGCATAGAGAATGTGGTACACGGGAACTGCCATATGGAGATTTACGTGCCGTTCTTGAAGAAAATGATGTGGTTTTGGAAAATGAACTCGTTGGGAGCCATTGACATACGATGTGCTGGTGGGGTACTGTTAAACTAATTTGAAGTTTATGGATGATGATCTTCACCGGCAATATGCGGGTGTTTCGAATACAGTCATTCAAAGAAACTTAAAAAACCTTGCGCAATGGCATACAAACATACAGGTTCGGGTGCCGTGCATTGCGGGTATCAACGATAGCGTGGATCAAATTCGAGCGACGGCTCGGTTTGTTGCAGAGGCGGGTCTGGCGCATATTGTTTTGCTGCCGTTCAATGGTGCAGCCGGAGCGAAATATGCGTGGATTGATCAAGGCTTTTGTGGCGATGGGTGGAAATATGCTGACGATGACGGTGACAGATGTGGAAGAACTTAAGCAGGCATTGGTAGAACCCGAAAAATACCGACACTTACGTGTGCGTATGGGGGGATGGTCGGCTTATTTTGTGATGTTAGGTGAAGAACAGCAGCGGCTTCATATTCGGCGGGTTGAGCACGGGCTTGTGTGATTAACCGCGCCCGATGTAGGGCATATTGGTTGCCGTGATGGTGAGGAATGGCACGTTGGCGTCTAAGGATAGGCTTGCCATGTAGAGTACAGCTTGGGCGACATTTTCGACATCCATCATGGGTTCGACTACGGTCTCGCCGTGTGCTTGTAGTGCCCCTTTTTGAAGGCCGGCAGATAATTTTGTCAGGGCATTGCCAATGTCAATTTGTCCACAGGCGATGTTGTATTTTCGGCCATCGAGAGATGATGATTTGGTGAGGCCTGTAATGGCGTGTTTGGTGGCCGTGTAAGGGGCTGAATTGGGGCGTGGTACATGGGCCGAGACAGATCCGTTGTTGATGATGCGCCCGCCTTGAGGGTTTTGGTCCTTCATGATCTTGAAGGCTTCCTGCGTACACAAGAATGTGCCTGTGAGATTGGTGTTCACCACGTCTTGCCATTTTTCAAGGGGCAGATCTTCGAGTAAGAAACCACCGGCACTAAACCCTGCATTGTTAAAGAGCACGTCGAGACGGTTGAACTTTTTGATTGTTTCTGCGAATAAGTTTTGCACAGATGTTTGATCACTGACATCGGTTGGTACAATGAGGGTTTTGGATTCATCTGCTTGTGCTTCTTCTACGGCTTGCTTTAATGGCTCTTCACGACGGCCTGCCAAGACAACAGAATACCCTGCCTTTAAAAATGCGAGCGTGGTTTGTTTGCCTATGCCAGTTCCTGCACCTGTGATGATGGCGATTCTATCCAATGTGCTCATAGTTTGTCCATTCTTTATCGTTCGTGTGTTTTATTCTTTTTCTTCAAAAAGAGATGGGAAGTGTGAGAAGGGTTCTCCGGGTGGTAAGAAGAGGATTTTCTGGCGGGGTGTCAGTTCTGTATGGGTGGGTTCGGCGACACGGTTTGATTTCCACGCAGTTTGAGAGACGCAATATTTGTAGAGTAGTGAACGTCTGTGGTGTTTGCCCGTCCAGGCAGCTGTGCCATGTGTGAGGGCTTCGGAGAATAATACGAGTGAACCTGCGGGTGCGTGTGGAATGATAACTTTGGATGATTCATGAGGGGCATCGTATATTTTTTGGGGCAACTTGTAATGGCTTTTGTGACTGCCAGGAATACAGCAGAACCCGCCAACGTCTGGGCCTGTGTCTGATAAGCACCAGGTTACAACCATAAATCCTTGCGTGATTTCGTGCTGTCGACCAAAGAAATATTCTCCGGGTACTGCTCTTGAGTGACGAGACTGTGTTCCGTAGTCGGCGTGTAGACGCCCTCTCCCCATGCCATTTTCCATGTTGATGCCATAAATGCGGTCGAGGCGAAAGCAGTCGCCCAAGCGGAATCGTAAGATAGACATGACTGTGGGGTGATCGAGCAAATCGCAAAAGGGCTTGCCCCATTGCAAAAAACCGGGGCCATCGGGTGCACTGCCAAATCTGCTTTTTTCTTTAGGCGGCGGCAGCTCTTGTTGGTCAATGAGGTCGTTAAGCGTTTTAAGCTCTTCTTGGTTTAAAACATTTTCGACTACCAAATAACCTTGTAAATCAAACAGATATTGTTGCATTTCAAGATCGTCCATTGTATGATCCTTTAGGTGTAAGCGTCGTTTTGTTTTTTGGCGTTTTTATTTATCATAAGCAAGGTAAGAACTTTTTTGAGGAGATGCCAGTTTTCAGAGTTGAGGCTGTTATATAGAAGAGAGGGCTTGGCCATGTTCGTGAACAGATGCCAAATGGGGTATCTTGGTACAAGAGATATAGGTTTGAAGGTGAAATGATAATCTGTTGCATTTGGAGAGCACACATATGGAAAACCGTAGCCGAGACTGGCTTGTTGGTTATGTCACTCAGAGAATACCCAAAACGCCGCGTAGGGCACAATATCTGGATCTGTTTGATGCCACGCTGGATGACACCTATTTGGGGCTTGATCTCAATTGGCTTTGCACTGGGCAAGAAGAAGGTTATTTTGCTCGGTCTCAGACCAATATTATTGGCCGACTGTCTTTTGCTTGGCATACCGAAGGCCTGTCGTTTTATCAGGATCAAACCGTTGGTGATTTGCTGCGACAAGCTTTTTTTGCGGTTGCCGATCACATTACACCCGAAGGGCAATTTATTTGGCCAAATGACAAAGATATGTACTGGGCCGGCAGTCACGAACATGCTTGGCGACTGGAACCATTGTTGATCGGATTTATCTGGGCCGATGCGATCTTTTCTGATGCCGAACGCGATAGGATTGATGCCGCACTGCGTCGAGCTGCTGACTGGCTGATTGCCAATCCGTGTATTCAGCATAACAATCGCGGTGCGGTTTGGTGCGCGATTGCCACACTGTGTGGGTTGTATTACGATGACCAGAAGATGCTGGATGTTGTCACACCACATGTCAATACAATTATGCGGGGTGTGATTTTGGATGATGGTGAAATTGGTGAGCATACCGAGCAATATGCTGGTGGTGGGCCATGCACCAATTATACCTATACTGGCCTGGCTTATGTTTATCTTTATCGGTTGTTTTCTGGTGATGATCGCTTGGATGATTTGCTCTTACAAGGTGCGCGTTGGTTATCGATATACAATAGTATGAGCGGTTATCCTTTGGCCGCGGGGGCTTCGGTGCGTATGGCCAAACCCGACCCTGCGTTGGCCGATGGCCTGCCATTCTTGGAATGGGCATCACATACCGATCCATTTTTTGCGCGTGTTGTGGATCATCACTTAAATAAGATGGCATCGACAAATGGTGGGATTGGCACGCATATCATCTCGCCGACCATTTGGGCAATGCTTGCCCGTGGTGTTGAGCCGGGTCCTGTGCCTGCGTGGTATATGAATTGGACACAGATGTATGAACGCCCCAATGTGCAATACGCATTAATAAGCCGCCAGTATCAAACCGGCATCACATTTCGTGCGCGTTTGGGCCCTTACCGCGATATTTCTGAAGCGGGTGTTCCCTTGCGAGGTATGCAGACTTTTGCCTATGGTGAAGAGGTACCTATTCTTTTTCACGGGCGCAATATCGTTTCAACTACGCGTGTTGGTGAGATTGATACCTGTTTGCAAAATGCGACCGAAACAGCCGTGTTTGTAAAAAATGGTTTGCATATTATCTGCGAGTATCGCAAGACTTTGAAGACGCTTTATGTATTTACACCCGTTTCTGCCGTGGTTGTTCACCAATGTACAGATGGAGACATGCGTAGTTTCTGGTCACTTTTTGAAAGCCATTCAGAAAACATTGCTTTAGATATCGACGGGCGTGTTGTGGCATTTTCTGGCCGTAAGGGTCGTGTCTATTTCCAACAAGGGAATGCAGAGCTTTATGCGCACGAAGAGGGGCAGGAAAAAAGGTGGATGTTGGATGTTATTGCAGAGTCGCCTATCAGTGCATTTGCGTTTTCAGATGCGTCGTTCACGTTTGAGCAGGCGACATCTGATAGGCTCACATTTTCCGATTCTTCAGGGTCATATCCGTTAGATTTGACAGAATAGCCCAATTGAAATTAAACTGTATTGATCCATAAATACAAAAAGGCCGACACAGTCATTGTGTCGGCCTTTTTTATTGCTTGTTAGAACGAAACTATTTGATGAACAGGATCTCTTGATAGGTGGGCAAGGGCCACAAATCATCGGCTACGAGGCCTTCTAATTCATCGGCATATTTGCGTACTTCTAACATTGCGGGCAGAATTTTATCGCAAGCATGTTTGGCTTCGGCCAGCATGGTGTGGCCTTCGTGGGCCATAATTTCTTCCAGTGCTGCAACACTGTCTTGCAACCCTTTGGTTAACGGGGTGATTTTGTCGAGTGTATCGGTATCAAAATCGTAACCAATGGCTTTTAAACTGGCTGCTGTACTGGCCAATTCCCCTTGATAACGCATGGCGGCGGGGTAGATAATGGTTTTGGCCATTTTAACGGTCAATTTGGCCTCGACACTGACGGTCATACAGTATTGTTCGAAGTAGATTTCCAAACGGCTTTGGAGTTCGCGTTTGGAAAGTACTTTGTATTTCCCAAAGAGGGCGACTGATTCTTTAGATGTAATAGCAGGCAGTGCATCGACAGAAGTCTTGAGATTGGGTAGGCCCCGCTTTGCGGCTTCTGCGTGCCATTCGTCGGAATAACCGTCGCCGTTAAAGATGATAGAGCCGTGTTCGGTAATGATGCTCTTTAAGAGTTTTTGAATGGCTACATTCAGCTTTTTCTCATCGCCTTTGGTCACTTTTTCGAGCTCTGTGGCCATGTAATCGAGTGATTCGGCAACGATGGTGTTCATTGCCACTAAGGGACCCGCAATAGACTGGTTAGAAGCAACAGCACGAAACTCAAAACGGTTGCCGGTAAAAGCAAATGGGCTGGTGCGGTTGCGGTCGCCTGCGTCTTTGGGCAGTGGGGGCAATACGTCTACGCCAATGGCGAGTGTGCCACTTTTCTTTGAAGTTTTTGCACCGCCACCCTTGATTTGTTCGAAGACATCGGTGAGCTGATCGCCTAAGAATATGGAGATGATGGCGGGGGGGGCTTCGTTGGCACCCAATCGGTGGTCATTGCCCGCAGATGCAACCACGGCCCGCAGAAGCGATGCGTGTGTGCTGACAGCGCGGATAACGGCGGCACAGAAAACCATGAATTGTGCGTTGGCGTGAGGGGTGTCTCCTGGATCTAAGAGATTGCCCTGGGTGCTGTTGCCGAGTGAAAAGTTGACGTGTTTGCCTGACCCATTTACACCTGCAAAGGGTTTTTCGTGGGTGAGACAAGCCATACCGTATTTTTCAGCGGTCCGCTTGAGGGTATGCATAACGAGTTGCTGATGGTCTGTCGCAACGTTGCTGGTTTCAAATACGGGCGCAATTTCATATTGACCAGGGGCCACTTCGTTGTGTCGTGTTTTGATGGGCACGCCGAGCTTGAAGAGTTTGCGCTCTGCGTCGTGCATAAAAGCCAGTACACGCTCGGGAATAGCACCAAAGTAGTGATCGTCAAACTCTTGACCTTTTGGAGGGGCAGCACCAAAGAGCGTGCGTCCGGCATTGATAAGGTCTGGGCGGGCAAAGAAGAAATTGTCATCGACGAGGAAGTATTCTTGCTCTGGCCCCGCCGTAGAAGAGACCATGCCCACTTCGGCATGGCCAAAAAGATTGAGGACGCGCTGAGCTTGTTTGTCAAGGGCTTGCATCGAGCGCAAAACAGGTGTCTTTTTGTCTAAGGCTTCACCCGTCCAAGAGACAAAGGCTGTGGGAATACACAAGGTGGTGCCATTGGGGTTTTCGAGAATGTAAGCTGGGCTGGTCACATCCCAAGCGGTATATCCACGGGCTTCAAAGGTTTGGCGGATGCCACCGGATGGGAAGCTGGAGGCATCGGGTTCGCCTTGGATGAGTTGCTGACCCGAAAATTCATTTACGGCACCCCCACTGCCATCGGGGGCCAAAAAACTGTCGTGTTTTTCGGCTGTGGAGCCTGTGAGGGGGTAGAATACGTGGGTATAGTGTGTGGCACCTTTTTCAATGGCCCAATCTTTCATGGCTGCTGCGACCACATCGGCCAAGGAGCTGTCTAATTTTTCGCCTTGTTCGATGGTTTTAATCAGTGATTTGTAAATTTCTTTAGGCAAACGTTGTTTCATGACTTTGGCGCTGAATACATTGACGCCAAACAGGTCGCTACTGAGTGCTTCTGCAAAATTTAGGGGTTCCGATATGGTGGTATAGTTTGTGACTGCTGCAATGGCTTGTAATCGCGCCGTGCTTCCGCTCATGGGTTTGCTCCTTCGGTTTGTTTAAGTGGCGTCAAAGGTTTATTTTTGACCTGTTCTTTTTAAAGGACTGAGGAATATATAAAGGTTTTGTTTCAAAAATGTGAACGAAACGTGAAATTTATCGTTTTTTTTATTTTTTTGGATAAGGATTAGACCCCGATTTCTATCTTATTGAGTAGATGAAGCTTGGAACTTGTAGCAAAACAGAGGCGTTTGCAAGTGAAATTTGCAAACGCCTCTGTTCTGAGTGGAAAAGTTGTGTATATCACCTGTTTCGTAGGATGTTATGTGATATTGAAACCCTATGTGAGTTTTTCAATGGCGATTGATAAAGATGAGGCTTATACTGCGTAGTGCATAAGCTTTTGGCCTTGAGACTGCAACATGTTCTACTTGGGTAGCGGGTGTCTCTGGCAACCACACGGCCTTGGACGATTACTGTTCCTGTGCGTTTTCTCGGAGATTTTCTATGAAAAAGGAGAATATGATGGATCGACCTAATGTGATTGTGATGATGTGCGATCAAATGAAAGCGACAGCGAGTCATTTGTATGGGAATACGTTTTGTGAAACGCCGTCGATGGCGCGACTGGCGAATGAAGGCGTGTTGTTTCAGCACGCGATTACGCCGCATCCGTTGTGCATGCCGGCGCGCATTTCGTTCTGGACGTCACAGTTTCCGCATTCCCACGGTGGGCGCAGGAACCAGACGCCGATGAAGGCGGATGCCATGCATGCCTTCAAGGTATGGAAGGATGCGGGGTATCACTGCGGGTTGATTGGGAAGAATCACTGTTTTGAGGCACAGAGTGATCTGGACCTTTTTGATACGTGGTGCGAATGCGGTCACGGGGGATTGCCAAATGATCCAACGACGAAGGGGTTGGCATGGGTTCAGCCGGTGGAGACCATCCGGGCGGGATATTCACAAGAACACAGCGCGATGAAGCCGCTTCCTCGATTTTCCTACGGTGTGACGGATGCACCACCTGAGACGTTTTCTTCGGGCCTGTTGGCGGCACAAACCGAACGCTTTTTGGAGACCCATCAGAACGACCCGTTTGCGCTGTGGTTGTCGTTTCCCGACCCGCACGAACCCTGGAAAGTGCCTCAGCGGTATTTTGACCCGTTTTCACCAGATAAGATTGATCTGCCACCTTGGCGTGATGATGAATACACCGATGGCACGGCGCCCGAGCGCAATCGTATTTTATACGCGATGATGGGGATGGAGGAAGATGCCGAAGAAGATGTCTACGGCGTGATGGCTGCCTATTACGGTATGGTTCGGTTTTTGGATGACAGCATTGGACAGATTCTGGATGCGTTGGATCGGCTGGATTTGCGCAGGAATACAATTGTGGTGTTTTGTTCGGATCACGGTGATTTTATGGGTGAACATCGGACGCAGTGCAAGGGGGGCGTGTTTTACGATTGTTTGACGCGCGTGCCGTTGATTGTGTCCTGGCCGGGGCACGTTCAGGCGGGTGTGACGGATGACAGTATGGTAAATCTGATTGATGTCGTGCCGACCGTGTTTGAACTGCAGGGGCTCGAAGTTCCAAGGTCGATGCATGGTGAGGGCTTGCCGACGGTGACAGATGCACAGCCGAGAGATGCGGCGTTTTCTGAATACGGTGCTGGCGGACCGGTGTTTACAATGGCAGATTTAGAGAAGATGGAAAAACCCTATGGGCGTCGTGCGTTGATGCAGTCGCTGCAGTGGCGCGAAGCCGAAGGGCGTCGCAAAATGGTGCGCACAAAAGATTGGAAATATGTACACGATCCGATGGGCGACGAAGATGAGTTGTATGATTTGGTGAATGATCCGTGGGAGTTGCACAATGTGGTGACTGATTCTGCACACCGCGAGGTTTTGGCAGATTTGCGATTGAGGTTGGTGGACTGGAGCATCGAAATGGAAGACGCCCACCCGGTGCCTTTGCCAGAAATTCTTTAGGCGTTTGCGCAAAAATTTTGTGTGTTGAAAACGTATTTGATAGATACTCGGTAGCTACTGTGGAAGAGTGCAACATTTTATTTGAGCATATCGATACGTCAATCGTTAAACTCACTTTGGACACTGGGCATGGCAACTTATGCGATTGTCTTCATGATTTGGTGGCCACTTTTTCGGAACGCTTGGCTTTTCTTCATCTTCATGACAATCAAGGGATTAAAGACGAGCACCTTGTGCCAGGCCGAGGCACCATTGATTGGAAACGGTTGATTTCCGATTTGGATCGAGCGGGTTATATAGGTCCCCTTAATTTTGAACTCAGGGAAGAGGCGACACTTTTTGAGCTTAAAAAAACACTGGCGTGATCATGCTGGGTGAAACGGCAATTTATATCAAGGAGCATCTGATGACAGAATTAAGATCGTTGAAACCCGAGGATATTTTGACTGTTTTGGATTTGAGCGGAGAGGGTTTGGCGAAGGTCAAGACAGCGGCTGATGCGGGAGACCGTTTGGGCGCACTCTCAGCATTGTTGGATCATTATCGTGCGACATATCCGCTCACAGATGTGACGGCCAATCCGGCAACGATTGTCATTGCCGACAATGTGGTCAATCACACGTTTCAGCGTGTGCCATATGAGCCGGTGAATTATGGGGCGCAGATCGACTGGGAATGGGATCCGCAAAACGATATTGAGTGGGTGGCGACGGTGTTTCGGTTTTACTGGGCCCCACCGTTGGCACACGCTTTTGCTGCCACCGGTGATGATCGTTACGTGCAGGCATTTGTGGAACTGGCGTCGGATTGGATTTCTAAGTATCCGCTTGAAAAACACGAGGAAACGCATTCGAAGTATACGCACTGGAAGGGATTTGCGTGGTTGGACATTCAGACGGGACGGCGTGCGTCGAGTATCTTTTCGTCGTTTAAGATGCTGATTCACGGCAAGTCATTTACGCCGGAGTTTTTAGGTGTGTTGTTGGCGAGTTTGTACGACCATCAGGTGAAGACCGAACATATACCCATGAATAAGATTCACAACAAGGCGGTGTTTGAACAGCGCGGGTTTATGAATATTGCAACGCTCATTCCAGAGTTTAAAGATACGGCGCGGTGGTTGGAGATGGCGCGGCAGCGCACGGAGGAAATTTTCTTGGCGCAGGTGACGACCGATGGGGTTCAGCGCGAGTGGTCGTATGGGTATCACAATGGGGTGCTTAATGATGCCAAAGAGATTCTCGCACAGTTGGCGACTGCAGGCATTGCGGTGTCGGATGTGTATAAAGAACGCATTCGACTGATGCACGATTACATTTTTGCGGTAGCCACACCCGATTTGGGTGCGCCGATGTATGGGGATGGATCGCGTCCGTTGATTGAATCGGATGATCGGTCTACGTGGCCGTTGTATGACACACTCATGGAAGCGACTGCGTATTTGGATGATGCAAAGTATGCCGCACGTGCGGTGCTGGACGGCAGTCAATTACCGAGCCAAACGAGTTATGCGTTTCCCGAAGCGGGGATGTATGTGCTACGGAATGAATGGGGAACCGATGCGATTCATATGGGTCTGCACTGTTCGCCGCTTGCGATTTCGGGGCACGATCACCCGGACAATGGCACGTTTGAATTGTATGGGTATGGCCGTTGGTTGATGCCCGATTCGGGGTTTTATGTGTATGGGCACGATGCGGAAGCGCGGGCCTGGCATCGGCAGACGAGCGTGCATCAAACGCTGACATTGGATGGAAACGATTCGGTGGTGGATGGGCGACATTTGCTTTGGCATTCGGATGACGCGTTTGATGCGGTGGTGGTGGAAAATCTATCTTATGAGGGACTGACCCATCGGCGGACGATATGGTTTGTTGATCGGCGATTTTATGTGTTGTTAGATGAAGCGATTGGCGATGCCTCGGGTGTATTGGATCTGCATTTTCAGTTTGCACCGGGTGATGTGGCGGTTGAAGGGAATTCGGCGCATACACAATTTGACGATGCCAATGTGCTGGTTCAAGCGGCGGATAACGTTCCGGTGTCGATCACGCAAGAGGCGGGCTGGTTTGCGTGGCAGTATGGTTTTAGAACAGAACGACAGGCGATTCGGTTGGCGCACGATGGGCAGGCGCCTGCTGCATTTTTATCTTTGGTAATTCCTTATAAGGGAACGGATGCGCCAGATGCGTCTATCAATTTGCCAGACGGATTTGTTGTTGGAGCGGATCGTGTAGAACTGAGCGTGCGAGCATTTGGCCATGAATGGCATATTGCCAGAGATCTAAGTGCTCAGACGGCATCTTGCCAATTGATGGAGGGGTAACACAAATGAGACGAAAGAAAATTGTGTTGATCGGGGCTGGCAGTGAAGCGTTGATTGCGGGCACACCAGAAGACGTGCGAAAATCGGTGTGAATGGCAATGGAGCGAGGGGCACCTGGTGGTGGATTTATTTTGGGACCGAGCCATTCGGTGGCGATGAATACGACGTATGAGAATTTTATGGCGATGTTAGATGACTTCCAGTCTTTTCTTCACTTTTGTGCTATACGAACAGTACACTTTATTCCATCTGGAGGATAACATGGCAGATGAATCCCTTTTAATTGTTAGCACGCTCACCGATGCAGACGGCATTTTTGTTTTTAAGATTGTCGATGAGGATGGACGGCTCGAACTTCTGCGGCAGAATCCTGACATCAGCAATCCATTCTTCATTGGTATGCATCCAAATGGTCAGGTGCTGTACAGCATTACTGATCCTGGGGGTGAGCAACTGGTGTCGGCATTGGCTCTTGATCGGGACACTGGGGCATTGACGTTGATTAATCAACAGCCGACGCAGGGTGGGTACCCTTGTTATGTGGAGGTCGATCCATCAGGTCGTGCCGTGATTGTGGCAAACTATGAGGGCGGTAGTGTCATCTCGTATCCACTTGCCGACAATGGCGCTCTGGGTGAAGTGGGGGCTTTTTTTCAGCACGGGGGGAGTAGCGTGAATGAGGATCGGCAAAAGGAGCCTCACGCGCACTGTTTTAAGATTTCTGCCGATGGGCGTTTTGCTTTTTCTGCAGATCTTGGTACAGACAAGGTGATGATCTATGCACTTGATGCCGAACGTGGGACGTTGACACCTGGAGAGCAGCCCTTTGCGCGCGTGTCACCCGGAGATGGACCCCGGCATTTCACGATCGCGCCGAACAATAAGCATGCCTATGTGATCAACGAACTGGGTAATACGATAACGGCTTTTGATTATGATGCCGAGCGTGGTTTGTTGTTGGAGCAGGGGACAGTGCCGACTTTGCCGCAGGATTTTGAGGGCGTGAACCATACGGCAGATCTGTGTCTTACGCCAGATGGCCGCTTCCTTTATGGCACAAATCGCGGTCACGACACGATCGCCATGTTTGCTGTTGATAAAGAGAGCGGCGCTTTGACGCCAAATGGCAATCAACCAAGCGGTGGACCTGTGCCTCAGAATCTGACGATGTCGGCGGATGGACAGTTGCTGTTTGTTGCCAATTCGGATAGCAATAAGATCAGTGCTTTTCATATTGATGGCAACACCGGCAAGCTGTCGCTGGGTAGTGAGACAGATGTTCCTTCGCCGGTGTGTTCGGTTCTAACATAAAAAAGAGGAGAAAAAGTGACCCTTACGCAAAACCAATTAGACGCCTATGCTCGCGACGGTTATATCCTACTATCGGGGTTAATACCCGACGATATCGCTGCTGCCGCTGCGGGAACGCTGTGGGAGGGCATGGGCGCTCAGCCAGATAACCCTGAGACTTGGCCCGACAGCAGATATACACATCACCACGACCAAGCCGAAATCGTGGCTTGTTTTACCGACGATTATCTGCGCGCTGCGAGCCAGCTTTGTGGTGAGTCGCTTGAGCACATTAAAACGCCGCGTGGTGCCACGGCCATAAATATCTTCCCGTCAACTGAGGCGTGGCAAAATCCTCACCCTCATATCGACCACGCGATAAAGGAACACGGGCACAAGACCTTTCCTCGGCCTTTTCACGTTGCCACCATGACTTTTCTCAGCGATGTCGAAGGACGTGGCGGTGGCACTGCTGTATGGCCAGGATCGCACCAGCAGATCGAAGCCCTGGCACGCTCGGACGAGGCGCACTACGAATACATGTGGGTATTGAATAAAGAACTGGACAAAGCGGGTCTGAATGACCCCGTCGTGCTCATACCACAGCGGGGCGACGTGCTCTTTTATGCTTATTTGTGTGCCCACGCAGGGAGCAAAAATGTCAGTACCCGACCCCGCTTGGCGTTGAACTACAAATGGTGAATATCTGGCGCAAGACGGATGTCTGATCATGCTCCTCATCCCTCTTTGGTGGAAATATTCTATGTCTACTCAAAAGCCCAATACTTTTACGCACCTGTCTACAGATGCTGATGGTGCCAGGTGGCACAGTTCGTTTCGTTATGTTGACGACGGCGGATATTTCCTCTTGTGGGGCTATCTGTCGTACGACGTTTATATCTATGGCGGACCACATATTCCGCGCACTGACAACCCCGAATATGACAGTGTGATTTTTGATTCAAAAGTGGGGACATGGCAAAATCAATTTCCGCTTGAAAAGGAAGATGAATGGGGTCACAAACTGCCGCCTATGTACCCTTGCCAGTTGTATCACGGTATTACAACGGGCAGTTATCGACCTCAGTTAAAGATGCGCGAGGGTGTACTCCGACCAGATTTGAACATCGTGTTTGATCAGGTCACTTATGACAAAAAACGATCACAAATGGTTTATTTCACGGGTGGGAGGACGTTTGCTTATCGTGTCGTAGATCGAACGTGGTCAGATATCGGAAAGGGTTTGTCTCCCCCGCCGGTGCTGGGTGGGTCGCTTTGTATGGATCCATTCAACGATGAGATCGTGCTTGTAGGCGGTGGGCATGTGGCCGAGACCGGACCCGATGGTCAGCTTGTTGGTTATACGGGAACATGGATTTACGATTGTGTGATCATGACCTGGCAGCGGCTCATGAGTGATGTGGAACCCCCGCCCAGAATGGCGACTCGTTTGGTTTGTGATACACGCAACGAGGTTCTGGTCTTGTTTGGCGGTGATGCGCAAACGCACTTTCTGGCCGATACGTGGATTTATGACACACGTATCAAACAATGGCGTGTGTCTAAAGCACTGGGTGGCCCTCCTGCGCGGGCCGGGCATTTTACAGTTTACGATCCCAACACGGGTTGGGTAATCATTGGTGGGGGATATAACCGGGACGAACTGACGGACATGTGGGCCTATTCGGCATTGGAAGATCGGTGGATGAAGCTCAATGGGGAGACGCCTGTTGGGTGGTATATCACGGCAGATATCAAACCGGATGAAGGTTTGATCATTTGTACAACAGCAACCAAATCTGATCAGATGATGCGCAAATGCGATGAGCTTTTTCTGGTTCGTTCAACTTATGCGTTTGAGGTGGATCCCGATGGTCTTGTTGATGAAACTGCGATACCGACTCGGCAAGAACATATATACAAGAGATCGATTGAAGAGCGCACAACTACGTTGGATGTCACACGTAGGGAAGAGCAGAAAGCCC